>CAZFEY010000006.1:0-20952 GCA_964518135.1 uncultured Candidatus Saccharibacteria bacterium | reverse complement strand
GTAATGACCGAGATTATGAATGATAAATGGCAAGAATGGAAAAAAACTTTTGATTTCAGGCACGCAAGGGTATTAAAATCAAAGAATATTTTAGACCAACTTGATATAGCTTTTATCGAAGGAGCCATTGCTTCCGATGAACATATTGCCCAACTAAAAGAAATAAGGGAAAAATCTAAAAAGCTCGTAGCTATTGGATCTTGCGCTGTAACTGGTATGCCTTCGGCCCAAAGAAATTTTTTTGCTGAACCGCAAAAACAAGAAATAGAGTTTCTTTTAACTAGGTTTAAAGCCCTTCCAAGAGTTATGAAAGTTTCTGATGTCGTTAGAGTAGATATGGAAGTTGGCGGATGCCCAATGGAACCTTCAAAGTTTTTGGAAGTGGTAGAAAAATTAACAAAGGAACTAAAAAAAACTAGCTAGCTTTTATGCATACTTTCGATCTCTCAATGGATCGTATCACCAAAGTAGAAGGATCTGCTTCGCTCAATGTTAAAGTTGAAAATAACAAGGTTAAAAACGTCCAATTTAAAATTACCGAGTACAAGCGATTTTTCACCCAGGCAATGATCGGAAAACCAATTATTGGTCTTCCTCAGCTGCTTGCCAGAATTTGCGGCACTTGCTCTAACGCCCACATCATAGCGAGTATCGAAGCTTGCGAAAACGCCTTGGAAATAAAACCTACAGAACAAACAATCTTATTGAGAATCTTGACGATGTACGGCTTGATGATAAGGGACCATGCTTTACATCTCTATCTTTTCTCTATGCCAGACCTTTACAATAAAGATTCTTTCCTGGGGCTTGACGAAAATAACCCGGAAGAACACCAAATACTCCACGATGGCTTTGAGGTGAAAGCTTCTGGCAACGAATTAAGCACGCTTGTTGCGGGAAGATCTGTACATGCGCCTTACCCTAATATTGGCGGTTTTACCCATTTTCCCGAGAAAAAAGAAATTGATTTGATCGTAGAAAAATTAGAAAAAGCAAGGCCAGCTGTCTTGCGCCTTATAGAGATATTTGAAAAAGCGCCATTCCACTTCGAAAGAAAAACCAATTTTATGGCGTTAGATTCTGACCGCTACGGCTTTCTAAAAGGATGCATCAATACAGGTAAGGGTAAATGCATTCCAGAGCAGGAATTTAGAAATCATTTAGAACACGTTGTACTTCCCTATTCCCAAGCATCCGCTTATAAGCACGAAGGAGAATCTTATATGGTTGGAGCTTTGGCTAGAATGAATTTATATGGAAATAAATTACATCAACGAACAAAGAAAGACATAGGCAAAACTCTTAAAATATTCCCCTCAAGTGATATCTTTCATAATAATCTTGCTCAAGCAATAGAGATACTACACTCCATTGACGACTCAATTGATATTTTAAAAAATAATAATTTTCCACCAGAACCGATCACAAAGAATACCCCCAAAGAATCTGTTGGAGTAGGCGTTATTGAAGCCCCCAGAGGAACCCTTTATCATAAGGTGGAAATAGATAAAAACGGCTTGATCAAATCAGGAGAAATAGTCGTCCCAACAGGACAAAATCAAATAAATATAGAACAGGATATTTGGAAGTTAGTTGATAGCTTATTGCCAGATACTCCAAAAGAAAATATTCCTCTTGAAATCGAGAAATTAATCCGCGCGTATGACCCTTGTATGAGCTGTGCCGCGCACTTTCTTAAAGTTAATTGGCTTGAAAAATAGCGGTAATTTTTGTTACAGCTTCCTTTTCTGAAATCTTCGGTGGCAAGCCGATGATTTTTATTTTTTTTATCTTACCAAGTTTCTTTAGATACTTTAAATAACTACCGGCGTCAAAATCATGCAAGGTGATTTTTGGAGAAGATTCAAATTTCTCAATATCATCAAAAAATGTAACTTGATTAATTCCGTCAACGATATCCATAACGATAAAATCATTAGGAATCTCCCATTCTTCATTGGGATCTTTGACTTCAAAAGTTATATCCGGCAAGCGTTTTTGCAGCTCCGGCAATATTTTTATTGGCAAAGAATCAAAATCCAAATCCGGATTACCAAAAACAAAGACCCTCATATCGTTTGATTGGCAAAATACAGGCTTAAATTGGTGTATTTTTTCAATTCCGCCACCTGCTTACCATTAATCTTCTCGCAAATCACCCCCCAATGCAGAGTTATTTCGTCGTCCACCTTTAATTCATCTATCTCTAGCGAGGCATTAAGATTCCTGGTTATTTTCTTAGACGTTATTTCTCCAAGAGAAAGTTTTCCTCCAGACAAAACTAATGGCTGATATTTAACCACAACAAAAGGACCATCCACAGAAACAATTTTGCCCCAGCTTATACGGCATTGGTCCATACTTTCCAATGTGTGTTCCTGGTCTAAATGTCCTGTTCTGCGCCAAATATTCAAAACATGAAAAGAATGATGAGGAACAGCGCCCTGTCGCATCTTGTTCTTCAAAATTCCAAACGATTTTAGATTTAGTTTCTTATTGATCTTCTGGTCATCAATTAAATGACGATAAAATTCTTTCTTATCAACCGCGTCGAGCAATTCGTTGCCTATCCAATAAGCTTCGACTACTTTTTCATCAAAAGGATTATCTATTTTATTTGCGCGAGCAATATGTAAAAGATACGGATACATCGTTCGAAAAGCTTTGAGAAGGCTCTCAAGGCCAGGATCCATTATTCCCTCTTTCATATAAGCAGCTATTTCCTGATTGGCATCTGGGCCACAGTAATGCAGACGGTTAGGACCAAATGCATAGTAGCTACATCTTAACAAGCCATCCATAATTTAGAATTTAAGCGATTCTATCGGCTAATCTGTCTTTAAAAAGCAGGGATGTCTCCTTCGCAAAAATAATGACCAACAAAAGACCAGCAACAAACAAGCCAGAGCTTAATAATTGCTGGAGTGTTAGGGCGTGAGTTATAAAAATAGCTGACAGAATATTGGTAATAAGCGTAGCTAGAACTAAAATAGTGGCAACGAAAGTAGCTGGAGCGTATTTGAGAGCTGTATACCAAGTTATTACGTATCCAAAAAGCAAAAGACTAGTTAACAATGTCCAACCCCACTGAACAGAACTAAGACTTGTTATAATTTCAAAAGACGTTCCTCTCCAGAATAGAAACATTGCGAGAAACGCGCTACCAATAACCATTCTAAAGGCGGCGACAGTAAGACTAGACACTTCTTTCAATACTTTTTTGGCTACGATATTTTCTATTGCCCAGAAAATAGTTGCTGCCAAAATCATCAACTCACCCGTGTTGTATTTAAAACCAGTAAAACCACCTACTAAAATATTTGCTCCAAATATTAAACCCACGCCAAGCCATTGCTGAAAAGCCAACTTCTCTCTTAATATTGGGATGGCTAAAATTAAAACCCACAAAAACAATGTCTTATGAATAAGACTTGCATTAATGGCTGAAGTCATCTGAAGTCCGGAAAAATATAGCGCAAAAGGAATTGAACCACCAATAAATCCAATCACAGAGAGCTTCAAAAGTTGTTTTTTTGTTAAGGCGGATATTTCCGGCAATCGCTTGAAGAGAACGATTATGCCAATCAAAAAAATAGCTACTATAGCGTTTTTAAGGGTAGTGTAAAAAATGGGGTCTTTGATGGCGGTAACTGCAATCTTGGTTAGAAAATTATTGACACCGGAAATAACCATCGCCCCTAAGGCAAAATAAATTGCTAATGTTAATCTGGGCTTGCTTTGTACTTGCATATATTTAATACGGTTTATCCTTTCGATTATCGTAGTTGGCTACGCGTAGTAAACCTTAAACAATTATATAATAAAATAAGACTGATTCAAATATTTTCATCCCCTTCGATATCAAGCCTTAACTTACCATAGCGGAAATGGTTTTAATCAACAATGAGTTTGGTGTGGGGGTTGACAAATCTATACAGCAAGCTATTCTGGATGCAGGAGCAATTTCTTTTAGAATTATTACAAACACGCTATCGTGTTATTTTTAATTCTAAAATCAAAATAATAATAGATAAAGGTCGTGGTATAACATTTAATACGACAAGGTATTAAGTGCTTTGTGGCTATTGTTGCATGGTATTCAATTCCTTGTGGCTTATCAACATGAACATATTTTACAACCAAGACGTTCCAGAGACTACTGAAACACCAGAAACCCCAGAGACACCCATGGAGACAGAGGCAGAACAGACAGAAACCGGCGAAGAAGAACAACAATAGGCAATTGTTCTAGAAAAAAACAAGAAACCCTCTTTCATCGAAAGAGGGTTTTTGGTTAATTCTAAATTAAGTTCCTAACAGCACTTATGCTTTTTACTCTTGGCCATTTTCATCAATCCTATAATAATCACCAGCACGGGCCACCAAATATCTACCGCGTCATAGCTCCACCATTCTAAGGCACGACCAAGAAATAACACCCCAAAAAGTATTATTAAAATAGGAAAATATTTATAACGGTACGAGAAACAACAATTCTTATGCGTCATTGAATCGTTCTCTATTGATTGATTTTCCATAATCTATCTATAAAATTTAAAAAATGTATTCTGACCTTTGTAAGATTAATAACTTATTATATCAGGAAAAAATAGTTAGTTAATGAACTAAGCTATACTCCCTTGGGGTAAGAATACGTTCTAAAATATTACTTTCCCCTATTTCTTTTGGGCTACCTTCGGTCAATATTTTCTACTTATTTTCTCTGGAATTCTTCCACTCGTTGATAAACCCGAAACGCGTTCTCACTTAAATCTACTTGCGCTGAATAGTCGCGGAACTCTAAAATATCATAGGCACTTTCTGTTTTGATTCGGTTCTCAATAAACCTAATAAGATCTTCTATGTTGTCAAAAACGTCATTCGCTTTTTGGTTCTGCTCCGCCGATATTGAACCGGTCATACGCTCTAACGGTAAAGTCGGACTAATAGAATCGAGGATTTCTAGAATAAAATCGAGCCCTTGGACTGTTTCTTCCCAGCGCGACTTTATTTCATCAATATTCTTATCTTTCAAAACAAGGATTTCTTGAGAGAACATCCTATCGCCCGTATCTATCACTTGTTCAAAGATAGGACTCCAGAAATCATAAAGAGCGCCAACAGTAGTTATCTCTCGACGTAATCTTATCGCCTCTTCTTGGACTGGTTGTACTTCCTTGAGCTCCTTAACAAGTTCAGGCAGTTCTGTCCAGAATCGCGCCCGAACCTTACCATCTTCAAGCGCGGAAAGAATAAGTTCAAGCTCATCAAGAAAACTTTGATGGAATACCTTCATCTTTTCTGGCGGATTTAACAAGACTAAATCGTTTCTAATCTCTTGGATGAAATTCTCCCTTTCTTCTAGTGCCTGAATTGCGCCGTCGAAATCGGCGGAATTACGGATTTCCTCTGGAGCCGGTTTACCAATAGAAAGTCCGATTCTTTCGTAAATCGGAATAACCGCTTTCACATATTCTCTGGTCGGCTGATATATCTTGATATAATAAAAAACTGCTCCCGCTAAGCTAAAAAGCAGCATAAAGATAAAAACGACAATACTGATTCTCATAAAATATATTATTGGTTGAATCGCGCTTTACAATCCCTCTTGATATCGCTTTTGGAAATTTTATCGCAAAAAGAAGGATCGGTGTAGAGGAAAGACATATTCAAAATGCAATTATCTCGCATGTCTACATTATCAATTTTGCGACAGAAACCTGCATCTTGTGTCTTAGAGGCAAGATTACTATAGCATTGATCTTGCTGATTCGGATTATTTATCTTTTCGCAAATCCCACTTTCACCGCCAACTTGACTTGCAAAATCGCCATAACAACGATCTCTCGCTTCTACTGAAGCTAACTCACAAAGCGATTCATCTCCCGTCTTAATGGCTAAAATAGAAAAGCACATCCCCTGAAGTTCTAATGATTTAATCTTTTTACAAATCGTAGAATCTTCCTGTTCATTAGCAAAAACCATATAACATATATCTTGGGCTACCGATGGAGGAAATTCGTCGGAGCTCGCAGGACCGCCAGTATAAGACGGGATAATACCACAAAGCTCTTTTTGTGCCTGACCACCGACCACAATCGGGCCTCTTTGCGCAAGATAGATCGTGACTCCGACGCTAGCAACAAGTGCAATCACGAGAATGAGAATAACTAAATCTTTTTGATTCATATTTTTATTATAACATTATTAAAATATTATTTGATAATAACACGCTAAGATTATTAACCTGTATGATTAAATTGTTTATAATATCTAACTATTTTTATTTAGAACGTTCAAAAAACGAAAGAGTGAAAATAGCTATGTAAAACAATAATCCGAGAGCGCAAGTCGGTAATCCGAAAAAGTACGCCGAAAATCCATTGGTAAATAATAATGGCAATTCATTGATAGTGAAATATCCGGCGAAAAGAATTCCAAGAAAAGATACAAAAGTCACCCCATTCAAGGCCATTTTTTTATTTTTTTCACTCCACAGAAGTAATCCGGCAAAAATAGTAATAAGCAGATACATCAAAAAACCGTAATAACAAGCTGGATATCCTAAAAAGTAAGCGCAAGATTCCCCTAGTGCACACGTCTGATTAAATAATTTTACCGCACTTAAATATCCGGCGAATAAAAGCCCGGCCATGCCAAGTACAAATATAGTTTTTTTCATATGTTTTCTATTTTATTGTTATTAAATAATAAACGAGTTTGTTTCTCGCTAGTCTCGAAATAATTTTATGGCTGCAGAATATCTTCTGTACGACCATCAATCGAAATAATCACATCTTTAATCGTTGAAAATTGCTTCAGAGTATCAATAATTTGAGCTCTAATCGCAACTACCCTGCAAGAACCTCCAACTTGAAATTCTAATTGCTCATTAAAATCAACTTTAGCTGTCCCATTTTCGATAGTTAATTTTTGAATTCTAACGCCAGGGTTTATACTCGAAACAAATCCTTGATCAATTTCTTCTTGTTTCGCACCTCTTAAAAGAGCCTCGAGAGCGTTTTTGGCAACTGCAACACTCTTAGGAACTTGTCTTTCTGCAGCAATAGTCTGTGAGCAATCAAAATAAGGCTCATCTGCAAAACGAGAATCGCTTAAAAATATCTTAGTATTTGTAAATTCGCCAGGAATATTTACAACCTCTTTAAAAGAAACTGGAATTATTAATTCATCTGCTTTCTCTGATAACCCCGACGGATTATCTTTTTCCAAAACTAATCTGCCTCTTGATATTGAAGGAGCAGCAAAAGGAAGATTGGCCTCAAACCCTACAAAATCATCTGTCATCCACTCACCCAAGGCTTGTGCCGGTACTATCCCTAAGAGAAAACCATTATCATCAAAAATCTTTACTGGAAAACTAGCCTCAAAAAACCAAAATCCCCTCGCTTCCCCTTCAACGATGAGAGGGCTTTGAATAAGAGTATTAGGGCGAGGATTATTCACTTTTACCAAATCCGATTTCTCCAATTCGTTGCCGATATCTTCTACAAAATTCTTCCCTTCGAGCGTGTTACACTGTCGCGGATAGCTTTCCAATATTGGATAACCAGCAGAAACACATTCGTTAAAATTATTAACTGTTAATTTTGGTTCTGTATCCAATTTAGGTGCCAAAATATACGCTACAATCCCAAGAATGATAATTACAACCAAGAAAATGACCGTTTTTTTAATCATCGCGATTTACTAGTCGTTTGAATTATATGGCTTTTGTCTTGCGCAATATGGCGTCTAAGCCCCAAATTTGCCCAGCATGAATTCTGTAGAGCAGAAGTAATACCAAAATATAAATAATATGTTGATCTATCAAATAGGAATTAGAACCGGCATAAGGAAAATCAAACGCCGGCAGATAATAGAGAATCATTAGTAGAATTCCGGCTAATGACGACCATCTTACAAGCGCCCCCAAAATAAGGGAAATACCTATCAAAAAAGGACCCCAGGAATTCAAGAAATTCACCCAATCAATATTCTGCGAATTGGCAAGCCACTGGAAAAATAAAGGGAAAGTCTTGGCTTTTTGAAGAAAAGCTGCGGCCGACCATTCAGGGTTAAGAATTTTTGTGATGCCGGCATAAAAGAAAATCCAACCTAAAGTTAAGCGCAAGAGAAAAATCGGAATTTTAATTGATTTATTCATATATTTATATCTTACTGCGTTCATCAACAACCCACAATATCGCTAGGAATTATAGAAATAACACATTATTGATTTGTGATAATTTTTTCTAAGGCTATTTTAAACCAAGCAGAATATTTTTTTGGTTTTTTTGTTATGTCCCGCCTCAATTCTCTCAAGGAAACCCATTTATAACCCATAACTTCTTTGTGGCTTGGCTTTGGTTCACCATCAAACTCTCCAAAAAAAACACAGTCATATTCGTATTCCGTTAAGCCATTCTGCAAATCTACCCTATAGATAAAATTAAACGCCTTCTTTAACTTACAATCAAAACCCATCTCTTTTATTAATGCCTTATGAGCCGCTTGATTGCAAGTTTCCCTTGGCTGTGGATGGCTACAAGCAGTATTAGACCATAGCCCGCCGGAATGATATTTGGTTTTTGCCCTTTGCTGAATAAGTAATTCTCCTTTTGGATTAAAAACAAAAACAGAAAAAGCCCTATGGAGCTTGCCTTTCTTGTGGGCTTTTAATTTTTCTTCAATGCCAATTTTTCTATTTCCTTTATTGACCAAGACTACCTGTGGCTTATAATCCTTTGTCATTCTACTGGAAATCCATGCTTTTTTCTCTCTTTCTTCAGGGTCTCTTTTATTCTTTCCCTATGCTCCTCAGTGGCTCTAGCTAGATTTTTTAAAACATTTTTGAATTCCACGGAATCTCCTTCAAAAATCTCGAAGAATTTTTTCTCCAACAGAGCATCTTCCAAATAATATGCCATTGCCAAAGCACCCATATCCGATATATCTTCCTTTTGCGCCTTTTCCATCTCTTTTTTTATAAAATCTATATTGCTTTGAATCAATTCAGCCTTAAATCTTTCTTCGTTAAAGTGCACAAATCCTTTTCTGATACTCTCCTCGAGCTGGTAAATCCATCTGGCATGTATTATTTCTTCTCTGGATATGTCTAACCAGAACAACCTGTATTCTGACGATTTATCACAATATAATTCATATAAATCACTTAGAGCCATTTCGTGGTTCGCCAATAAGCTTATTATATTTTCTTGATATTCTTTTGTATCCATACATTAATTAAATTTTAATATTTTTTATTTTATCAAAAAAATCGCCACAACGTAATGGCGACTTTTAATTCACAACCAACGCTGGAACCCATCATCCAAGACCAATCGACTTGGAAATGGTTTTTAGCCCAATTACAGCGTTTTTGCGTTCGCAAATCTCCCTGGCTCGATCCTTGGAAACACCCTCCTCCACTACTTTATTGGCCATTGCCCTGTCTTTCTCAAATGCCTCTCTAGATGGCCACGAAGAATACCAGCAGCAATTCTCATCCTCAAATACAACGTTATACTCTCCGTCTTCATTCTCCATTCTACACCTCGTCTCCTGTTTAATTTTTAAATTATTCTAGATTAATAAATAACATATTAAGAACGTGTGTCAAACCAAAGACTTCCTCTTTGGGAAAATAATTATAAACTTACTGGCGATGCTTTCTTAAAAATCGCTTACGATTTATCCTGCTTTTGCTGTAATTTTTGCTTTTTTTATTTTTCATATTAAAACCTATGCTTTATCGTTTTTCTCTATATCTGTTTTTTCTTTCTGCGTTAAAGAGGTAAGCCACAGAATAAAAGGCCTCCTAAGTTTATCGATAGACCAATCATTGCCCTTAAAAAGCGACGCTTTTTCTATTCTGAAACGGGAAAGTAAAGATGCGGTAGCGCGCAAATTTAAAGGGGCCAAGCTATTGTGCTCTGTTAGGAATTGCTGTTTTTTATTCATTTTTAAACGAAAAACGGCTCTTAAATATTATATGAGTTGCAAATAGCGCTATCGAGTGTATTATTTAACGATGACTTAGAAACTATTTGTAGTCCAGAACTCTCAATACCCTTAACATTATAATAGCATTATTCTCTCAAAAAAGCTAGCTAAATTAAAAGTGTTCTCCCTAAAAAATGGGGTTTTGGCTCTGTCTATAAAACAAAGCTATAATCTGTTTTGGATAAAATTTGCTTCTTTTTCGATCTTATAGTATAAATAATCTGTGACTAATTACGCGAGCGCGTATTTTTTTGTTTAATCACTATCTATGCAGATAAGTCTTATTAAGCCTTGTTTATGCAAATAAGTCTTATTATAAAAATAAGCCTTGTTTATGCAAATAAGAAATATTGCAATCATTGCCCATGTTGACCATGGTAAGACAAGCCTAACTGACGCATTGATGCGCCAAACAGGGATGGCAGGAGAAGGAGTGAGTATGGATATAAACGATCTTGAAAGAGAGCGTGGAATTACTATTTATTCGAAAAACGCATCCATATTTTACAAAGACACTAAGATTAATTTGGTGGATACTCCAGGGCATGCGGATTTTAGCTCTGAAGTAGAGCGCATTTTACGCTCTATTGATTCAGTACTTTTATTGGTTGACGCCCAAGATGGACCAATGCCCCAAACAAGGTTTGTTTTGAAAAAATCTTTGGAGCTTGGGTTAAAGCCAATAGTCGTAATCAACAAAATAGACAAACCAGCAGCAAGGCCTTCGTGGGTTCATGATGAAATTTTTTCATTATTTATGGAACTTGGCGCCACCAACGAACAAATAAATTTCGTAACTGTTTATGCTATTGCGAAAAACGGGGTCGCAAAGCTGAATCCAAGCGACGAATCAAACGATCTTACTCCGTTATTAGATGTAATACTAAAAGAAGTTCCAGTTGCTTCTTCGAATGAATTAGATGAAAAACCTTTTAAATTCCAACCATTTAATTTAGCTTATGACGATTTTATGGGAAGGTTGGCTATCGGCAGAATATATCAAGGAACAATAAAATCAGGAGATAGCGTTTTTGTGAAAAAACCTTCGTCAGGCGATTCAAGGCAGGGAAAAATTACCAAGATTTTTAGTTTTCATGGCCTCGATAGAGAAGAAATAAACGAAGCAAGGTCTGGAGACATAGTAATGATGGCTGGCCTACCCGACATTTATATTGGAGAAACGATCTGTAACGATATTTCCGAAGAGGCTTTACCGGCTATAAATATCGACGAGCCAACCATCTCTTTGAATTTTTATGTTAACAACTCCCCTTTCGCCGGCCGGGAAGGAAAATTTGTAACCAGCAGACAAATAAAGGCAAGGTTGGAAAAAGAACTTGAGGTAAACGTCGGGTTAAAAATAGACTTTTCTTCCAGTAAATATTTTAAAGTTTACGGAAGGGGCGAACTTCACATTGCAATACTCTTGGAAAATATGAGGCGCGAAGGATATGAACTCCAGATATCTCAACCTCAAGTTGTTTTGAAAGAAGAAAGTGGAATAAAACTTGAACCGTTTGAAGAAATAACAATTGACATACCAAATGAAATGATGGGAGTAGTTATTGAAAAGCTTTCAAAAAGAAAAGGGGTTGTTTTAAGCGCCAATCCGGAAGAAGGACACACAAGAATAATATTTGAAATCCCTACTAGAGGTTTTCTTGGTTACCGTGGCGAGTTTACGATAGACACTCACGGAGAAGGAGTAATTTGCAGTCAGGTAATTGGTTTTCGCCCGTATGTGGGAGAAATAGAGCGCAGAACAGTGGGCTCTATGGTTTCAATGATAACAGGGAAAGCATTGGGTTATGCTCTCTGGAATCTGCAAGAAAGAGGAACTCTTTATATTGGTCCCGGAACAGAAGTTTATGAAGGTATGGTGATCGGAAATGTCTCCAAGGGGAATGATATGTCGGTTAATCCCACGAAAGGAAAACAGCTCACGAATATGAGATCGAAAAGTTCTGATGAAGCAATATCTCTCGTACCCCCTATTAAACTTACCCTAGAAAGAGGATTGGAAATAATGAATGATGATGAATATCTGGAGGTAATGCCAAAAAGCATAAGACTAAGGAAAAGATTACTCACAGAGATAGATCGAGTGCGCGATAAAAGAGAAAAATAGAAGCGAACAAGAACGAATTCAAAAAAAGAGCCATAACGGCTCTTTTTTTATTTATGTTTTTTCTTTTTCTTCTTCTCTAACATAACTCTCTTTGCCGCCAGACGCTTTTTGGTTTTGTGAGAATGCTTTGATTTTTTATGCGTAGTTAGTCCAGTACTTCTTTTTGACATGCGCGTATTCCGTTAATTATTGCTCTAACCTTTGATATTTCATTATACCAAAAAACCGCTCGAATAAATAGTTGAGAATCTGTTCAGATAACAAATTAAAAGCGCCTAGCGGCGCTTTCTTTTTTTGCTGGTGTTGGTTTTTGCTGCTCGCAATCTACCATCACCACGATGACCAGTATTGACGGTGCGGGATGAAATATCTACATATCTCTCTAGCAACCAAATCTCACGGGTCGTACAGTTTGAAAAAGTTCTTTTAGCCAACTCTTCGACTTGCGTCTCCGTCATCTTGGGATAAAGATGATGAATCGCTTCATGGATCAGATTGAGGACAACATTGGTGGTCCTTGGGGTGTCTTTAATAACGATTTGACCCTCCAAATACCAACCATCAACTATTTTCCGACCTATGCGTGGGGATGACGAAGTATCAATCTGACATTCGTCTAGCGCTTCCCTTAGAGCGTTGAAGGATACAAATTTAGGAACCACGATTATCACCCTCTTTCAAGATATTTATTTTAGTGTTGGAACTGATATTTAAGGTATCACAATTATGAAAAAACTTCTACAAATAAAACGGACTTAACCCTATCAAAAAAAACCACTCTCAGTCATAGCTTACGAGCGAAACCCAAAAACGATTCTTTGGTATCTTAGATTTTGACAAGTATTGTCAGGCCTTGCCCTGTGGAATAAGCCAAGAGCTCTTAATTGGAAACAAATTAAAGAAGGAATTGAACTTTTGAAGATTTATCCAACCTATGCAATGTCTATAGAATATTAATCAACCAATCAATAATAAATTTAAGTGCGACTATAAAAATGGTCACCAGTACAATACGCCTGAATACTGACTGGGAAATCCTATCTGTTATTTGCTTTCCCGCAAAAGACCCGCACAGAGCAATTATCAATATAACAGGAAGCGTCCAATAGAGCCGTGATTCTAAAAATCCCCCCTTTAGATATACAGGCAACCTTGTTATATCAACCGCCAATGCAATTGCAGCAGCCGTGGCTATATATTTTTCTTTTGGCAATCCAAATGCTGTTAAAAACGCACCCCGTAGAGCTCCGCCAGTTCCTATCAATCCAGCAAAGAAGCCCGATAAACTACCACCTATCGTGGATGTTGTGAAAGATTGTTTTATTTGTAATTTCCCTGACCAAGACCAAAAAGTATATATAACAAGAAAAAGACCTAAAATCATTTTCAATAAATTTTGCGAAATACTTTCTACAAGAAATGCCCCAATTAGAGTAAAAATTATACTTGGCACCCCAAACATAAGTAGCATTCGCCCATTTAGCCCGTGCTTGAAAAAACTTATTCTGCTTATATTTCCAAAGATATGCAAAAAAGCCACCAAGGCAAGGGCGGTATGAAAATCAAAAATAAATAGACTCAGAGGTAATGCAATTGTAGAAGAACCGAAACCTGCAATTGTACCTATAATTTCTGAAACAAAAGCAATTGGTAAAAATAATAAATCCATAATTTTATTATACCCATCCAGGATATTTTTCACCACTAAGCTCCTACCCCTATGGGACCAAGTTGGTACTTGTTTTAAAATAAAAGCCCCTAATCTTACGAAAGGGGGCCTATTATTTTCAATCGGAGCACCATTAATCGTCTCCGTGGATACAAACAACGACTAAACTGCTGATGCTCCGAGAGTTTCCTTCTCGGGCGAAAAGGAAAGTGCGCACAATTACAATGTAGCACCTAATAACGTTTTGTCAATTAAAAACTTCCTTCGATAATAAGCAAAGCTATTAAAGCCTATTTTCAAATAATACCAAAGAAAGCAAAGGCTAGGTAGAAAAGGAAGATAATTATTATCAAAATAACGATAAATGATAGATAAAAAAAGGCTGGGTCTTTTTCTTTACGAATAGTTAATCCACTAAATAATCCCCAACCTCCGAAATAACCCTCTTTATATCTGATAATGACTCTAACCGTTAATAATACTCCCAAGAACAACAGGAATAATGCAATAAGAATAAATGCGCTCTTGGGAGAGCCTTGCTGATTTACAATCGCATTATTTAAATAACCCGTTTCTTCGAGAATTGCATAAATAAAAATAATCGCAGCACCTATTAAAACTAATACGTCCGATACCTTCTTCAGATTTATCACAGATTAAAGCTATTCTTATTATCACTCTACCAAAAAACCACTCTCAGTCATAGCTTACGAGCGAAACCCAAAAACGATTCT
Source organism: uncultured Candidatus Saccharibacteria bacterium (assembly GCA_964518135.1). Taxonomy (GTDB): domain Bacteria; phylum Patescibacteriota; class Minisyncoccia; order Minisyncoccales; family 2-12-FULL-40-12; genus 2-12-FULL-40-12. The sequence goes on along the minus strand of CAZFEY010000006.1, from coordinate 6,416 downwards.
TTGGTAAATAGATTCTGCCAATGTTTGACAATATTTGCTCCCCCTATGGGACGAAGTTAAAATCTTTAAGTGGATAAGAATATATCTTGACTTTATTGATAGATTTGATAGTTTGACATTAGAACATAAGAGAACTCTCCAAGTGAGTTCCACTCATATCGGAGAGTTCAACTCTATAGAGATTGGCCAGCAAAGGCCTACCAAATAACCTAGCCAGGTGCATTGCATCTGGCTTGTTTTATTTTGTGGGACGAGGTTAGAACCTGTTTCATGGAGTTATAACAATGCTTTCTCTTTGAATCTTTCTATGTCTCGAGGCAATAAAAGAATAGATAAGTCGGTATATTTTTGTATGCCCAAAGATGGAGAATGGGCAAAACCAACGTATTCAATCTTCTTGTTTTTATATTTTACATATCTTACAGCTGGAATTAAATCAGTATCGGAGCTCACCAAGATGGCTGTATCATATATATTATCAACGGCTCCAACGATTAGATCCACCGCAATCTTCACATCGGTTCCTTTCTCTTTATAGACCTTATTAGTTGGCATTATCCTGCCACGTTTAATGGTAAAACCATCATTTTCAAGACGTGAGAAGAATTTTTGTTGTCCACTTACAAGATTTTTGCTTTTATCGCTTCCGTCAAGATTTCTAATAACACCTGTATAATATCTCTTTGAAACAAGTTGTTTTTTGTCGCCAACTAAAAAATCTACAAATTCTTTAAAATTAAACTTCGTTCCCTTTGGAAAATTTATCTCCTTATCTTTTAGATAACCATAGAAATTACTTCCATCTATATAAACGGCTACCTTTTCTTTTTTATTAAAAATACCCATACAATGTTATTATAGGATGATTCTAAATAAAAACTACCCTTGCCGAAGCAGGGGTAGTGTTCATAGTAGTTACATATTATCTCTGATATGTTTTTTTGTCAAGTGGAAAACTTATCAAGAAACCGCTCTCAGTCATAGCTTACGAGCGAGGCCCAAAAGCGATTCTATAAGTTCGATTAGATTTTTAGATTACTTTACGGCCAATAAATCCTTAAGATCTCTTACTTCTCCTTCCAGTCTTTCGATCCTCCTCTTGTGATCGGCGAGGATTAATTTCTCGATTTTTTCCAATCGATTTTCAATCACATCAAAACGGTCGTCAACTTCTTTCTTTTTTGATGTTTCGTCAAAACCCTTTTTAATCATTCTTGCCAAATCTTCAATTGTAACGCCTCTCTTTTTCATCAATTCTATTGTATCCCCACGAAAAGCGTTGTCAAACTTGGCTTCGCCTGTAGGACAAGGTTAAAACCTGTTTGGGAAGCCCTCGACTGCAAGTCATGTATGGTTCCCTATTTTCCGCTGAAATCAAGCTGAAAATAGTACCAACCTTTCCCATCGTCCGAAACGAAACCAACATTCATTATATCACTTAAGGGTGTTCCAGTGCGTGGGACTGACAGACCATACTGGCCTTGTCCTACGCCCTGTAATAATTCATGTCCTTCCAAATCTAGCTTCATTGGGTCACTTATACTATGGCCTTCTTGGTCCATTTGATACAGAAGTCCTAACGAACACAACAAGTAAAACCGCTCTTGACTATCCTGAAATATTCGACAGAATTGACCTGCTTCTTTCGAGATCGGGAGTTTTTCATCGAAGAGAGTGATACCGGAGGCGGAAACGATCCGATGTCTGGTTTGCGATCCCCCGCCAGTAGTTGCCCCACTCTCTTCATAGAGAATATGCATTCGGTCTTTCGTATCAAGATAAGCATCTTGAATCATCAGAAAGGGATCAGGATATTGGGCTGTTGGCAACTCTTCGGCAAAAGAGAGTACCTGGATTGTTTCTGAGGAGACATCATTTGTTCGCCAATACCGAAACGCATTAAAAATCCAGGGGACAGCTCCTGGCGGTTGGGCAATTCCCAGTAATTCCCGTGAGCAATCCCTGTTTGCAACTAGAGAAAGTTGCCCATTGGGACCAGGAAATACATATGCGTAGGTGTATCTATGATCAATGTTGTAAGTCTTGACTACCCAATGCGACTGAGATGGTAGGTAAGACGATCTGAACTCTGCCCCGGTTACCGCATTGCTGAAAGGATCTTTAACTGATTGACCTGAAAGAACAAAGATATTACCGCTTGCATCAATACCGGCTGCAGGATATGGATAATCTCCCTGAACAACATTAGGAATTATTGTGGATGTCATCACCAGCTTTCCGTCTTTGGGTTTTCCCGACCACATTGTACCAATACCATTCGACCAGCCGATTACATGTAGTGTTCCATCAGGAGACGCCAGCAGATTTACAGGAAAGGTTCCGGCATCGCCTTGCGCAACAACCACCCAGATACCATCTGATTGTCTTTTTGCCAGTCGCCATTCATGGTCAAAATCGCCATTATGTTCGACTATATATGCAGTGAAAACACCATCTTGAGTACGAACAATCCTTGTCGGAGTTCCCCCTTTAGGATTAAAGGCTGCGGCATTTTTGGTCACAACTTCTATTTTTGTCTGACGGGCAAAGGGTTCAGTTAAAATTTGTTCAGCCTTTATATTCTTATATATTTCCCGATCGGCGGTTTTATCTGTATTTACGACGGGACATTCCGCAAATTTGCAATTAGGACCAATGCGACCGACAGAGGAGCCGTCAAGACAAATCTTTACCTCTTGAGTACAAGCAACTGACTCTGGCGTCTTCTTTATTAAAAAATAATACGTTCCTCCTCCTAAAACTAAAACGCCAACTACTATTAAAACTATAATAACTGAGGCAAAGCCATTATTGTTCTTCATATTAATTTATCCTACTAAAAAATCACCTCCCAAGCGAGACAATAAACTCACAACATTATAATTTGGCTCCCCCCTATGGGACGAAGTTAGAACCTGTTTAGTCTAAAAATCTGAAAGTAGAAAGCATCTCGTCGAAAATTTTGATATTTGGGTCATTTTTGTCTTTGTACGACAAGCTGATTTGCCCAGACCCTAACCAGTCTTCGTCGATATTCTCAGGCCATAATACTAAAATAAAAGGGTCGAAATCCTTTGTCGTCGGTTCAAAGATTTTTTTCGTTAAATATTTTTTGCTATTTGGAATCTTTATCGCATCTGTTTTCTCTACTGTCCATGCCTCATAACCAATTTGCAAGGCTGGATTACTTATCATTATAATACTTTTTTCTTTCGAATTGTCGAAAAAGGTCTGTATCCAATTATAACCTTCTCTTGGATTAATTTCTTCTTTGTAGCTCCACTCTTTTGGGTATTTTATTTCGTATCCATACTCTTCATTCGTATAAGTTTTCCAATCTGTAGTTTCGTCCCTTACCTGCAACACATCTACTTCTTTGGCTATAATTAACTTCTGCTCCATTGGTTCATTATTGTCGCCAGGCTTGATTCCTTTCTCATACACATTTACAGCGTAATGACCTTCGGGAATATTATCGATTGTAGCTTCGATTTCAGAAAAGCAAATGCATTTACATCCAACGCCGCTCCAAACTTCATAGATATTGATTGTATTGTCTTTTGTTTCTTTTTCCATTACAGCTTGTCTGCAGCATTGATTATTTATTGCCCTAGAATAAATAATTTTATTTCCAACCATTTCAATCTTTGGTTCTTTTTCTGTCCCAGAGCTTTTTGTAGCCGTGCTCGATTCTGTCTCGGCACATCCTTTCACCACATAAGACAAAGACATTTTAGAAGAAGTGTTATCTATTTCTTTTTTGATTTCTATCGGAATAAACTCTCCCATCTCTTCAATGAAATTATTCTGTAAATAAATAATGCCACCACCAAAAATAATAGCCACAATAGCTGTGATTAAAATGTATTTAATATTGGTTTTGCCTTGGGTAATAAATGACATATTTTTGATTATTGATTATTAATAAACCTTTGTTTTATCCTACCAAAAAACCGCCTTATTGGCGATTCTTTAGTGTCAAAGATTTTGACATTACTTGTCAGTATTTGCTCCCCCTATGGGACGAAGTTAGAACCTGTTTTTAGATAATTTCTTGAACCAAAAGTAGGAAAATGAACCAATAAAGATACCAGACACTATAGCAATCACTATATCCCAAATGGTCTCCGGGATAAGATATAAATATAGAGCCGCAAGATTATCATGGTTAACAAAAAGACTATAGCCAGAAAAGATGAGCTCAATAATAAAAGGGCTCAACGCAATTATTAAGCTAATCTTTAAGAATTTGTCTGTGTCGATAAGGGTTTTTTCAAGGACGCTTTCTACTGCAAATCTAATAATAAAAAACATGCAAGCAAAGTATAAAAATTGCAAAAAAATCGGTACATTAATAAGAGAGATTTTAGAAAAAACACCAATTACTACACTGACAACAAGGTTTCCAATAATCATATAAAAATATAGATTTCCTATAATCCAAAGTAGGCTTTTGCGCGTTTTTGTTGTTAGCTGATTGTTAGATAAGTCATCCTTCATATCTCTACTCTACCAAAAAACCGCTATTTAAGCGATTTTCTATCTTAATTATACCGCTTCACAACCAGGCTCCGCGGGTAGGATTCGAACCTACGACCAAGTGCTTACACTTATCTCCGTGTTTCCACGAAGCGTGGACTATGTCATCACCCTTTCGCGATAGGGTGTTCCGGTATCTAGTCTCTACGGCGTCCCCCGTAAGATACGAGGTTCCCACGACGTTAGCATATTCTTTATAACTTAGCCTTCATCGTTATCCCGGAATGTTCATCCCAACGTTTCCGTTGGAAGCTGCGATCATTCACAGGCACCTGCGCTACCGCTGCGCTACCGCGGAGCTTGATTGTGAAATTTAAAGTTCAATCATTAAAAATTCCTTCAATCCAACCCATAATCTTTCTGTGTAAATTCACATCGCTAATTGTAATTTTTAAAACTCCGTAAATATGCTTAGTTTTCCTTAGGCGTTTCGGATTATTCTTAACTATATAACTTTTCCGAAATTGGGCAAGCGGAATTTTTGTTGTTTTTGCCCAGAATTGTTTCGCTTTTGTTTCATTAAGATTATCATGAATATAAATACTCGCTCGAAATTTCTCTTTAGGAACTCTGCAAATATCACGAAACCAATCAGACATAAACTGGATAGCTCTAGAATCGGCATTACTAAAAGAAACGTTCTTATCTCCTTTCTCTCCTTCAGCGAAATACATTGCTATCCCAGATATAAATTGATCTCGCTTACTCAACTTTCCTACTTCCCTCATCCCTTCTTTCAACAATCGCCTAGTTAAATCTTCACGTTTCTTAATCTTATTCATTGCTGCAACTATACTCCCTCTAAGTTGCCCTGTTTTTTTATTTAAATATAAATTATTAAGTTGCTTTTTGCTAAGCTTAACATCTCGAACCCACAAACTAACAGAGGATCGAGAAACCATCAATCTTTTCTCGATCGTTTTTATTGAAAATCCTTTCTTTCTCAGTTCTTTTGCTTCTAACTTCAGCTTTAATTTACCTGCATACCCCATTCTCTAATTTTATAGAATCGAACCTACGATGTAAAGTTGTATGGTATTAATATCCTTTCAATTTCCTTAACTCCTCGTGCTCCCTGATTCTTTCCAGTGCCTTGGCTTCAATTTGTCTTATTCTTTCACGGGTAACGCCAAATTCCTTACCAACTTCTTCTAATGTATGAGTAACACCATCTTCTAATCCAAACCTCATTCCTAAAATTTTTTGCTCTCTCGGCGCCAAATCAACAAGTATTTCTTTTAATCTATCTTTCAATAATGTCCTTCCGGCCATTACCGATGGTGAAAGTTGTTTTTCGTCTTCTATAAACTCCGCCAAAATACTTCCTTCTTTTTCGTCTCCAACTGGAGTTTCTAAAGAAATCGCTTCTTGGGAAATTTTCATTATATGCCTTACTTTATCAACCTCTAAACCCATCTCTGCGCCAATCTCTTCGGCAGAAGGCTCTCTGCCTAAATTCTGCAACAAACTTCTCCTGGCTTGAGAAAACTTAGACATCGTCTCAACCATATGTACGGGTATTCTAATAGTGCGAGACTGATCGGCTAGCGCCCTAGTGATTGCTTGGCGAATCCACCAGGTGGCATAAGTTGAGAATTTATATCCCCTTCTCCAATCAAATTTCTCAACTGCGCGAAAAAGACCTAGGTTTCCCTCTTGAATCAAATCTAAAAGAGTTAGACTCGGAGATCTTCCAACGTACTTTTTGGCTATGGAAACAACCAGCCTTAAGTTTGCCTGTGCCAGTCTCTTTTTTGCCTCTACGTCTCCTTTCTCAATTCTTTTTGCCAGCTCTTTTTCTTCGTCAGCGGTCAAAAAATTGACCCTGCCAATCTCCTTTAAATACATCTGTACGGAATCAATCTTAGCCTCTCCTA
>CAZFEY010000005.1:0-33244 GCA_964518135.1 uncultured Candidatus Saccharibacteria bacterium | reverse complement strand
AACTGGAAAAACAAAAAAAGACATAGCGCCTTTTCCTGAAGCCGCGGCAGTGGCTGTATGGCTTGATTAGTAAGTAGGAAATAGTAATTAGAAAATAGAATGAATTAAGACGGGTGAGAGGCCTGTTTTTGTTTGACCCGGTAGTAGATTTTGAACTCGTTCGCTTTTAGCGAACAAAAAGAATAAAGCTTGGTCCAAAATTCACTACCGGGTTGACAAAAATACAATAATAGGTATAATTTAGGCAGTACCTTGTCATTATAGATAAGGAATCACATAGAAAGGAGGATGTCTAAGTGACAATCCAAAAGATTGAATCTTGTTTAGACCATGACGAGGCAAGATTCAAAGAAGACGGACTCGTTATCTCTGCTATGGTAATTGCAGTTTGCGATGCCTTCTCTGTCCCTTACGACCAGAATAAGCCGCCTATTATTCATCGCGGATTAGGAACCGGCGAGACCGTGAAAGAACACTTCTGCCAAGGAATCGTAAATGCCGCAACAGAAGATCTTGTTGGTACGGTCAGGGTAATCGATCATACGGTAGGAATATTCCACACACAACTAAAGATAAGCTATGGACTTATCAAAGAACCAGCCTATCTGTCCGGATTAACTTTCGCCGCCGTCAAGATCGATCGCGAAATCGAGATTCTACAATGTGGCGACTGTATTGCTATCTGGCGATTCAAGGATGGATCTGTTGAATATACCGATAACCCGGTAAAAAGAGCTTCTATCCGCGATCGCGCCCTGAAAGCGCAATTACAGCAGCAATACGGAAAAGAAAACTATCGACCCCATTTTACGCCATTGATGATGGAACAAAAAAATCGGGACATAAATAATCCAGAAAGTCCCGAAGGATATCCGGCGCTCAATGGAGGTTTAAATCTCGAGATGTGTCGCCACTTATCACTCCCCACAAACAATCTTAATTTCCTCCTGCTCTGCACAGACGGATTTCTTTTATTCGACTGGTTCAACGAACCGGATAGAATGAAGGAGCTCGCCGATATCGTACAAGAACACGGCGTTCATTATCAACTTCGGCAAATCCGCGAAAGTGGACAAACGACCGAAGCCGCGGCAGTGGCTGTATGGTTTGACTAGGCGTATGTAATTTTGATTGGATTAACCCCTCTTTCGAGGGGTTTTTATCTGTTCTGTCTGGTATTGACAAAATTAACATATTTGATATAATTAACAATTGCTCTTTGAAATCTTAATAAGGTTCAGAGCTTAACATAAACACACTTTTTCAGAAAGGAGGTGCTAGCTCATGAAAGTTAGCACGATTTATCATCAAGGATCATCTTTTCACCGAGAAGATGGGTATGGCATAATTTCAGACCTCATCTTTTTTGTTTTAGATGGGGTTAGCGAACCTTATGGCCCTCAAAAACCCCAGCGATTAATCGGCGAACTATCTGGAGGAGAACTGGTCAGCAGGCTGACTGAAAATTGGATCGGATGGAATAAAACCGACGATCTTCCTCTTCTCGCCAAAAAACTCAACAAGTACATTAAAAGGTGCTTGGACAATGCCGATTTCGTCCCGTCTCCAGGCAAGCTTCCTGGCGCAACTTTTGTCATTACAAAAATCAACCAAGAAACGGTTGAGATCCTTCAGGCCGGTGATTGTTTCGCCTTATGGGAAACCACTGATGGAAACATCCAAGTCACAACGAACCAAGTACGAGCTCACGACGTAAAGATGAATGATCTTATCCTCGACATACAACGGCGCGAGGCCGCAGAGTGCTTTGGTGTTGACCTTGAAAAGGCAACGCCTGATGAACATCGAACGATAAGAGGCGCTATGTGGAATCGGTTCTGCCCGATTCTAGAAGAAGCTCGAGAAATGGACGTGAACAATCCAGAAAATCCTCAAGGATATGGGCTACTCAACGGCCAACCCGAACTCGAGAAAATGTGGTTCTATACCACAATGCCACTCAAATCGGTCAAAACTATTCTTCTTTTCTCCGACGGAATGGTTCCGTGGAATCTGATGAAGGACAAAACCGACGAAAAAGTAGCACAAATCGTTCTCGACATTTATCGACGAGGCGGCCTTGCTAAAATGCTTCTCTGGGCTCGTGGCATAGAGGAACAAGTCAAAGGCGTTAACTACATAGATAATGCCGAGGCGACTGCAATCGCTATCGAATTTTGAAGAAAGGAGGCCTATAAAATGGATCTTGGGCTTAAAAACAAGCTGATCGTTGTTGGTGGCGGTGCTGGAGGTATAGGCAGGATCGTATGTGAAACCCTTCTAACCGAAGGCGCAGAAGTAATCGTTGCCGATGTGGCCAATGGCGACATAGATCTTTGCAGCCCGAACGAAACCCAGAGATTCTTCCAAGACCTAAAAAAACATCACAAACAACTCTCTGGCTACTGCTCTCTCGTTTACGGAGGAGGTGGAGAAAGTGGTCTTCTTGACTCTTCTCTGCTCGAGATAAGGTCTGTGTTAAACAATACCCTTCTCGCCGCCGTCTTCCCAATCCAGGAAGCAGTAAGATGGATGAAAAAGACTGGTGGTGGCAATATTGTTGTGGTATCTTCGGTAAACTCCATACTCGGCCTTAATGAATTTGCCTACGATATCGCAAAGGGCGCGCTCAATAGAATTGCGCCTGATATCGCAACCGGACATGGTAAAGATGGAATATACGCCACAACACTATGTCTCGGCACTATTTGCGGTACTCCTTCGTGGAAAAACCGCGACAAAGACCTTGTAAGGATCGCTTCGGCAATCCCGGATAACAAGGTAACAACGACTCAAGAGGTTGCGAATATGATCGCTTTCTTGTTGAGCCATCACTCAATGATGCTCAATGGATCAACGATCATCGCTGACCGAGGATGGAGCTTAAAACCTCCATTCAAAAGTCAGTAATCTTTTCTGAACCGACAATTTAAAGCCCTTCTTTCGAAGGGTTTTTCTATATAGAACAATATTTATCTTAAATAAACTTATAGCCTAATATATGCCGGGTTCTCGCTATTGTATGATTCCAAAACAACCCTTCTTACTTCCTCTGAGCTTTCAGCAATATAGGTATTAAAATCGGGTAAGTGTTTTAAAGTATTTATTTCTTCCTCGTCAGTAATAAGATTATGAGAGAATCCAAGGAACTTATATTTTTCACTGCCTTTAACTCCAATAATTTTTACATTGGCTTTGTGCAAACAAACGGCATTTCGAACTGCCTCAAAAGGCCTAAGAGTTACAAAGTTTATCATACTATAAATGTAGGGCTTAAATCCTGCCAAAGCTAAGGCCGCAGCAATAATCATCGAACTCATTTCCGTTACTCCAAGATTAATAACTTTAAATTTATTTTTCGGATCATCTAGATAGTTAAAACCAACATCGCAAATAATAACAATGATCTTAGGATCTTTTTCTGCGAGCTCGTTTAATGTTTCGATAAAAACTCTTCTTGTGTCTTGTTGTTTGATTATTTCAGCCATTTGATTCTAATTCTTTTAAGGCTTTCTGATATTCTTCTTCGGACAAACCTTTGTAATGATACAAATTATCCCCTTCCATAAAACTTACTCCTTTTCCTTTAATTGTTTTTGCAATTATTATTGTTGGTTTCCCTTCTCGTAATGGTAAGCTATTCAATGATTTTTCTATTTCTTCAAAATTATGCCCGTCAATTCTTTCAACCTCCCAACCAAATGAATTCCACTTGTCTTTTAACGGTTCTATATTCAATATGTCTTCAACCCGTCCCATCGCCTGAAGATCATTCGCGTCCACAATTACAATTAGATTGTCTAGATTATGATGGGCTCCTATCAAGGCCGACTCCCAGGTAGTTCCGCATTGCATTTCACCATCAGACATTAAAACATATATTTTTTCTTCTTCTTTGTTGAATTTTTTTGCCAAAGCAAATCCAACCCCAAAAGGTAAACCAAAACCCATTGACCCGCCAGCCGCAGGAATTTCAGGAATAACGGGTTCTGCTAATCCGATAAATTTGCTTCCGGGTTGGCAGTAGCTATTCAACTCATCTTCGGTGATTCTGCCTTTCTTCCACAAAAAATAATAAAGAGAAGCTGCTGCCCAACCTTTACTTAAGATTATTTTATCTTTATCTAGATTTATCTTTTCAAAAATGACAGCCAACAAATCAATACAGCTAAAATTACTGCCAATATGAGATGTTTGAGCTTTGTATATTACCTCCAACGATTTTTTTCTCGCTTCGGTAGATATTTTTTTATAATTCGCGATATTGTCCATAAATGTTTAATGCTTAAGACATAACATAATTCCCTAGTGCCGACAACTTTTCTCTTTCTTCCTTAGACATCTTCCAATCTGTAGCCCCTGCCGTTTCCTCGATTTGTTGTTCTGTTTTAATACCAACAATGGTCATTGCAACTTGTGGATGGTCTAAAATCCATCTTAGAGCGACCTGAACCATTGTTTTTCCGTATTTTTGCCCTATATCTGACATTGCCTTGAATAATTCCGGAAGTCTATCAAAAACCCTAGGTTTAAAATACTTACTTTCATTTCTTCTGTCTTGTTGTTCAAATTTCACGCCATGGCTATATTTTCCACTCAATAACCCTTGGGCCAAAGGACTAAAAACTATTAAACCAATTTCTAATTTTTTACACACAGGAAAAATATCTTTTTCCGCCTGTTGATCCAGAATATTATAGGATGCCTGGAAAGATTCTATTCTTCCATAATTGCTGTACTCCTCAATAAATTCTCTTGATAAATTAGAAGCGCCAAGGTACTTGATTTTGCCATGCTTTTTTAATATATCGAATGTTTCCATGGTGTCTCTTATTAGAGTATCTGGGTCGTGGCGGTGAATCTGATACAAAGGAATGGTATCTAATTTAAGGTTTTCCAAGCTTTGGTTCAGCGCCTTATAAACATAGTCTCGATTTAAATCGGCGAAACTACTTTCATTCTTAATATCCCATCTTAGCCCTACTTTCGTAGCGATAATAACATCTTTTCTGCGCTCCCCCAACCCATCGGCTAATAATTTTTCTGAATGACCAAAACCATAGATATCGGCTGTATCAAAAAAATTTACGCCCAGATCTAATGCTTTTTTGATAGCCTTTATAGATTCCTGATCGTCTGTTTTGCCATAGTTAAATCCGGAGATTGCCGCTCCTCCAAAACCAATTCTCGAAACATTAAAATCTGTCTGTCCTAATTGTTTGTATTCCATAATCTTTTTATCTTAAAAAGCTTGGCAAAAGTTAAAAATAATATTTTCATATCAATCCAAAAATTATGTTCTTTGGCATATTTTATCCTTAAGGCATTCTTTTTAGGTTCTATTTCTGTTCTATACCTTGCGTCAACATCTTCATTGCCAAGGATCTTGTCTAAAGTGATGAGTTCTATTGTTGCCCAATCAGTCATCCCAGGCTTTACGCTTAAAATTAACTCCTCCTCGCCAGTGTATTTACTGGTATATTCATCCACTTGAGGTCTTGGGCCAACAACGCTCATATCACCCTTGATAACATTGATCAGTTGGGGTAACTCGTCGAGCTTGTACCTTCTTAAAAACTTCCCTATTTTAGTTAAGCGTCTATCTTCAAAAGCGGTTGAAGGTCCACCTAATTTATCAGCGTCTTTTATCATCGTCCTAAATTTTAAAACCCGAAATCTTCTTTTGTCTTTGCCAAAAATCATTGGAGCATAAAAAACAGGGCCTAGTGAACTTAGCTTCACCAACGCAGTAATAATCAAAAAGATTGGCGAAATCAACACCAATACAAATAAAGAGGAGATTAGGTCGAATAATCGTTTTGCCATTCTATCTACAATTTATCGTTTTGTAAGCGTTTTTTCAACCCAGTAGTGAATTTTTGACTCGCTCCGCGAAATTATTCGAAGAATGTCAAAAATCTACTACCGGGTCAACCATTGAGAAATATCATTTTCGGGGCTCGGAAATGATAAAGACAACCTGCCAGGCAAACCATTGAAGTAAAGGGATCTTCAAAAAAATCATATCCAAAATCTCTAAAAACGATAAAATTGGCCCGAACAAGAAAGTTTTTCTGAAAGGAACAACCAAAAACACAAAAAAATGAAAAAAATATGGTTTAACTTTTTTAAAATATTTTTTTGGAAGGTATACTTCCCTAGCTCCCAGAATATGCTCTGCTTCCCAGCCCGTCCTTAAATGCGGAGTCGATTTTCTGTAAAACTGAAAAACGGGATTGTATTTTAAGGGTTCGATGCAGATCATTAAACCATTTTTTTTAATCACCCTGATAATTTCCTTTAAGGCCTTGGCAAAATCAATATGATGAATCATCCCAGAAGCCGTTATAATATCAAAAGTGTTGTCAGGGAATTGAAGATTTTCAGCGTCCATGACTAGAAATTGGGCCTTATCTTGCAGGCCATTTTTAATAGCGCTCTCGTTGGCTGTTTTTACTGCGCCATCAGCTATATCAATACCGATGACATTAGCTCCGTTCTTGGCTAAGAAAAATGACTCTGCTCCCTCGCCACAACCCAAAACTAAGGCCTTTTTACCATTACACCTCTGTTTCAACCAATTCTCTTGGAATCTGTAGCTTCTCCTTGCCACTTCGTAAAACTTCCTATTGGAATGATAGTAAGCGTAAGTTTTAGCATCAGCAGCTTTATCCTGTCCTCTAACAAAATTATGAAATTGTATTTCCTCTTGTTTTCTCTGATTCATTTACGAATATTCTTAAACGAGATGATTTGTTGAAGATGACACTCCGCAGTCGCAACTAATATAATCAAATTTATGCTTATATTATCAGTTATGCGACGAGGAATAGTAGCGGTTGGGTAGAAAATACATAAGAGCAGATTCAGCCGACTACGTGTTATCAAAACAAATAATCTTGTTCCTAAAAACCCGGGTTAGATGAATAATTCTTCCATTTTATCGGCTAATACTTTTATATCATAATTCTTCTTTATGTAATCAATGCCCTTTTGCCCCATTTCAATTCTTTTTTCTGGCGTAAAACTTACCATTTCTAAAAATGCTTTTGCCAAAATCTCGGAACTACCCGGCTCAATGACAATACCCGCTCCCGAATCTGAAACAGGATTATTGCCAGATTTTATAGCGCAAACTATGGGCCTACCAGAAGCCAAATAATCGTTCAGTTTATTAGAGCTTATCCCGTATTTTAGAACAGGAAGATCCATAATTATAGAAATCAAAGCATCTGCCTGCTCAATCATTTTAAAAACTTGGTCTTTTGGAACCATATCTTTGAATTCAACATTAGCCAAAGACATATCCTTTGCTATCTGAATAAGATTCTTCTTCTCGGAACCATCGCCAACAAAGATAAATTTTATATTGTTTCTATTCTGATCTTGAATAATCTTTGCTGCAAACAAAACAGAATCCAGATTGGCGTATTTAGCATGAATACCGGTATACATAAAAACGAAATTTGCTGGATTGCCACCATCATAAGGTTTAATATTTTCATATCTTTTCATATTAATGCCATTTGGAATCCAAACTATTTTTTCCCGATTAATCCCTAGTGTCGTAATATAATTTCCGGCATAAGGTAGTAGGGTTATAATTTTTTCAGCTCTTTGATAAAGAAACCTCTCAATCATTCTTAAAATTACAGCTAAGGGGTTGTTTTTACCTAAAAAATGCATGTCAATAAGAGTTTGCGGCCAAAGATCTCTTACCTCAAAAAAGAAACGGCTTTTTTTATTTTTAGCAATCAAATATGCAGTTATCACGGCAAAAGGATGCACGGAACTACCCAAAACTATGCTTGGTTTTTCTTTCACATTTTTCCCGATCCAATACGCCCTCCAGGAAAAACTCAACATATTCATTAATCGTTTCCAATTATTTCTCTTATGGGAAAAAGATCTTACCCAGACGAATTTCACTCCATCAACCATTTCCGTTTTCTGATTTTCGTTTGGATTGAGATATTTTGTTGTTAATTTGTAATGAGAAAAAGCTGATGCAAAAATCGTTACTTTGTGATTTCTTAGTATCAATTCCCTGGCAAAATCAAAAGCCCGAGTAGCTGGTTCATCCGGTTTTGTGGCGTAATGATTAAATATCCAAATATTTTCAGAAGTCATGCTATTAATTTTATCACGCCCCACAAAGAACCTATGCCATGACCAATGTGCTTAGCTAGAAAAACTAACGGCATAATAAAAAAGTATATGATATTTTTTTTAAATACGGCTATTTTCGCCGAAAAATAAAAGGCGATCGGAAGATAAATCCAGATATTAAAAGGAATGGTTAAGATAAAAATTAATGGCAGGTAATGGCGAAAACGCAGGGGTTTGTATGTAAATTTCAAAGGTAGAATGTTCCAAATTCCATCTTCTATGTTATGCAGGAAAAAATCTTTCAGATTACTGCTTGGGTAATAATAAACAATTAGATTCGGTATAAGAATAATTTTGCCACCACTTCTTTTGAGGCGAAGGTTAAGCTCCAAATCAGATGTGCGCTTCAAGTTTTCGTTAAATAAACCTATTCTCTCAAAAACGTCTTTTTTGTAACAACCGCCGAAAACAGTATCTGTCCCTAATGGCTTCTTTTCTTTTTCCTCAGTATCGTATTTGCCAAACCAACCGCCAAAAGACAACACAATTGCATTGTTGATAATGTTATTTATTCTTACTACCGGCTTTACGTCTCCGCCAACATTATCAGCGTTAAGTTTTATAGAATCCGAAACGCATTTTTCTATGTAATTGTCTGGATAAACTGCGTGGGCCCCGATAATCATTAATAAATCCCCTTTTGCATTTTTAATACCAATATTGCAGGCAGCGGCAAAAATCTTCTTTCGATTATCTAAAAGCTTCGCTATTGAATACCTCTTGATAATCTCTCTGGTTTTATCTTCGGACATACCATCAATCGCCAAAACCTCTATTTTGTCCTTTGGATAAGTTTGATTAACAACTGATTCTATGCATTTCCCAATAAATTTTTCTTCATTCCTACAAGGAATAATCACAGATACCAACATATAATTAAATTACAGCTTTATTTCTATAATATTACCGTATTCATCCCAATTACCTCCCCATACACCCTTGGGAAGTTTGGATATTGTTATTCTTTTTTTATCAACGAATTGCTCGAATATATTTCTATAGTTGTGAATCCAATTGTCTTTGTAAATCGACTGCTTTCCGTCATGATGCAGCTCCAAAAGCACTATTCCCTTTCTAGCAATTCTAAGAAGCTGTCTTATTACATCCTCGATTTTGTCTGTACCAAAATAAATTAAAACAGCGTCTGTAAAGACCATGTCCATGCTTTTATCCTTAAAATCATTGAGAGATTTTTCATTCGCCGCAGTCAAACAAACATTTCCGATATTTTTATCTTTAAAATATTTCTTTCCTTCTTGAATGGCTTTCGCGCTAATATCAATACCGTGCATTTGCGCATTTGTGAATTCTTGAGATAGTAAATAAAGATTAGGGCCTGACGCACACCCAAATTCTAAAATACTCTCAAATGGAGCAAAACTTGATATCTTATCTGTTAATGGTCTTCTGTGTGCGTCGTTAATTGATACTGCGGATATATAGCTTTTTGCCCAAGAATTATCAAAAATATGGCGAAACTTCCAATAAAGCTCATCTGTTTTAGTTCCAAAAATTCTAATCATTGTCCTTTTAATTCCTCTTAGTATTTTCTTAACTAACTTCATATCTTAAACTTTTCTAAGAAATTTTCTTGCCACCTTTACCACAGAACCATATCTATGCATAAGAAACGCGTTGTTTGGATAATCCCTATAATCTTTAATGGGTAAAGCCATTATTTTATCAAATTCTTCATTTGTAAATCCTAATTTTTTAATGACATATTCTTTGTCGGCTTCCATTTCTTGTTTAGAATTATAAAAACCCTTATCTAATTCCTTAAACGCCTCTTCTCTGGTTATTTCTCCTGCTAAAATAAGGTTAGAAAGCCAAGCCCTGTTTCTATCAAAACCAAATTTATTCGGCAAAACATATCCAATAAAAAACCTTGAATAAATTGATTCGCAATGCTTTCCACCATAATCTTTCCAACCAAACTCTTTTTGCAAGAATGCTTTTGCTTCTTTTTTGTTGTAATCAATATAATCCAATATGCGAAACATTCTCACGCCTTTAATAAAAGAGTCTTTGAATAATTTTAACGGAGAAATAGAGGGATAAGTCTTTAATTTTTTAATCTTACCGAATCTTTGATGTATAACTCTTAAATGTTTCTGGTCCCAAGAATTATACCCCCAATCTCTCGGCATTATAAACTCTGTCTTATCATTAGCGCCACTAATAATATATTTCACCTTCATTTTTTCCGCCATCTGAAAAAATAAGCTCAAAATAGCGTGATCGTAAGGATAGTCAATGTTAGAAACCGAAGATAAAAGAAAAGCCTGTTGTAAATCTTTAAACTCTTCCCAATCAATAACATGAGTATATAAGTCTATGCCAAGCTGACCTAAAACTCTTTCTATATTTGATTGGGAAATTTCAGAATTCCAACCATTGTCCACATGAATAGCTAGGGGTCGTAGGCCATATTTCTTAGCCGTATAGGCTGCAGTACAACTATCCACGCCCCCAGACATGCCCAATACGCAATCATACTGCTTACCCTTTCCATCTTCTTTAATTTTGGCAACGGCAGTCAAAATCTCTTTCTTTGAGTAAAGATACTTGGATTGTTCTTTATACCTTTTGCAGTGATTACAAATTTCATTTGCGTCAAAAACAATTGCCGGATCGGATGTATCCATTATGCACTGCTTACAAATTTTGTACTCTCTCAGACGATAGGTTCGTTTGCCAACGCTTGTTGCTAACTCTTGGTACATACTTTCCATCTTTGCCATTTCTTTTCGATAATCATTTCTCTCTTCTATAATTTTCCTACTAATTTCGCCAAATTTCTTGCCAAGACTTGGATTATCGAGTAAATATATAATTTTTTCTGCCAAAGATTCGTGGTCTCTTAATTTGAACAAAAATCCGTTTTTTTCATTTTCTACCCATCTTGAATTGTCTCCAAAGTCAGTAATAATTGCTGGTAAACCGCAAGCCATAGCTTCGGAGGTCGAAGACGCAAGCCCAGCATCAGATAGCGATGTGCAAACATAAATATCAGATAACCTTAGATATTCTGGTATTTCTTTATTGATAACATCTCCCAAAAATCTTACTTTATCATTAAGATTTAATTCTTTTACTAGTTGTTTTAATTCTTCTAAATGCTCGGGGAAAGAAGTTGGTCCCAATATAATAAATCTGGCTTCTGGATGTTTTTTTATAACAATGGAGGCTGATCGAATTAAAGTTCCGTAATCAGAAAGAGGATCAGGCCATTTTAAACTTATTATTATTTTGTTTTTCTCAAGGTCAAGTTCTTTGATAATTTTTTGATTCTTTTCGCCAGGTTTAAATCTGTCAGTATCTGTTCCAAAATTAATGATTTTTATTTTCGACTCCGAAATTCCCAAGTCAACAATGGCTTTTTTCATATGAAAGGCATCGCAAGTAATCAAATCTGCCTTGTTTAATGCATATTTAACAAGAAATCTAACAAAAGCGTTTTGTTTAGGTGCCACCAAGATATCGGACCCCCAGGCTGTCATAATTAAAGGACGAAAACCAGACAGAGCGGCTCTAAGACCATAACTTACTATATAGTGCGCGTGCATTATATCTGGTTTAATTTCTTCTATTATTTTCTTCGCCTGTAATATAGTAATCGGCATATTCATAAAAATCCATGGCTTTTTTTGTATCGGAATCAATCTATTTACGATATGAATCTTTACCCCTTTTAAATCATGCCCTATTGGTTTATCTATAGAAATCAGGTGTACATTATGTCCTTTTTCCGAAAAAAATCTTGCCCACTTGATCGTATGGATACTTGAAGCATTCCCCAAGAAACAAATTGTTAGTTTTTTATCTGTCATAATTGGCTAAAAATTTTTTTAATGTGTTTTGATCAGGATAACTTATAAGAACTGCTCTATGAGGACCCGTAAAAACAAACATCGAGCCCGCGGCAACTGCCGAAGCACCTTCTTTAATGGCAAGACCCAAATCTTCTGTTTTCCCTGCCCCGCCGGATGCTATGACCGGGACATTAACAGCGTTGGATACGCTTTTTATTAATTCCAAATCAAATCCTTCTCTCGTGCCGTCTTTATCTATTGAATTCAAAAATATTTCTCCAGCACCCATTTTCTCTGATTGCATTGCATAACTTACAGGGTCTTTATCGGTTTTTACTTTACCGCTATTAACAAAAACATTGTAGCCACCATTATTTTTTTTAGCATCAATCGCAACAACGACGCTTTGGCTCCCAAATCTATCGGCTACCTCTTTGACAAAATCAGGATTTTCAAAAGCATAAGTATTCAGGATGACTTTTTCAACTCCGATTTCCATTATCCTTTTTACGTCATCAATATCTCGCAATCCCCCGCCATACGAGAACGGCATAAACGCTTCGCTAGCTATCCTGGATAATAATTCAAAAGACGGCTTTCTTTTTTCGTTGGTTGCGGTTATGTCTAAAAAAATCAGCTCGTCAACTTCCTTGTCGTTAAAAATTTTGACGGCATTAATAGGATCTCCAATGTATTTTGGTTCTGAAAATTGGACCGTTTTTACCAATCCAAGGTGTTTCAATAACAAACAAGGAATTACGCGAGTTCTTAGCATGAATATATAAAATTCTTTAATAACTGCTTGCCGAATTTATGGCTTTTCTCTGGATGAAATTGAACACCCCAAATATTATCTTTTCTAATTATGGATTCGAAATCATACCCGTAATCAGTAGTTGCCAAAACATTCTCTTTTTCGTCGCAAACAAAATGGTAAGAATGGACAAAATAAAATCTTGCTTCTTTTGCCATTTCGTTAAAGATAGGGTCGGTTTTTTTAACATCTATTGTATTCCAACCCATATGGGGAATTTTTAAATTTCTGTCTTCAAAATGGAATTTTTTAACGAGACCATCTATCCAGCCCAGGCCAGGCACAACCCCCTCTTCACTGCCTTTAGCTAACAATTGCATGCCCAAGCAAACCCCCAAGATTGGAGTAGATTGATTCTTAACCTTTTTTTCCAACAAAGGGATCAATCCCGAGGCTAAGAGATTATTCATGCCGTTGTCAAAAGCACCAACCCCTGGAAAAATAATCTTGTCAGCACCTTCTATCTCTTTTGGATCCGAAGACACAACCGAGTTAATCCCGATCTTTTTCAACATATTCACCAAGGAACCCACATTGCCGGTTTTGTAATCAACGATTGCTATCATAGACAGATCAACTAATCTCTTTTAAGAAAAAGGTTGACATGATCTTCCTCGTTCTTGCGATAATTCATAACTTCTTGAACGTTATTTAGTTTCTTCATTTCCGAAGTCAAGGCGCTATAATCGTCTGGGATTAGATAAATTGTAAAATTATAATCTTGCATCAATTTCTGGATGAATTCTTTTGGATCGCTACCCATTTTTTCTATAAGCAGAGGAAAAAATTCGACAATCATTTTGATATCTTTATTGTCTTTCAAAATTCTGTCCATTCCCGACAAAGTCAACATTTCAGCTCCCTCCACATCCATTTTAATAACATTGACCTTGTCAGCTTTTCCAGTTAAAAAACTATCAAGAGTAATGGTTTCTATATCTATTGATTGTTCTTTTACTTTTCTGCCCCTACTATAAGCGTCGATACCGTCCTTCTTATTTATAGTGTGGTGCCCCGTATCATAATCGCATATGAATAATTTTGTAGTGCCGTTCTGATTGGAAACAGCCTTTTGAAACGGTTGCGCGTGATTATAATTATTTAACTCTATATTTTTCTTTAAGTAATTGAAGTTTTTTGGCTCTGGCTCAAAAGAAAAAACTTTCCCCCTTGGTCCGACTAATTTTGCCGCCAAGAGAGAAAAATAACCAATATTAGCCCCAAGGTCAATCACAACATCTCCCTCTTTGATAATTTTCTTGAACAAATCAGTAGTGCTTCTTTCGTGTATTTTGTTTAAAGAATATACTTCTAAGGTCCTACGCATCGCTATGCTTTCATTGGAGATATCGACACGCATTTTGCTGCCCTGTATTTCTATGACTTTCCCATACGGCCAAAAAAGATTATAGAAAAAATTATACACCGGTAAAATCCCTGGCGTTTTTTTATTAATACCCAATGAGCCAAAAAATAAGGCGAGCTTTTCCAAAATTTTAAAAAGAATAGCTTTAATTTCTTTCATGTTTTTAATCTTCCTCGTTAAAACGAGCAGAATAATGAATTATTTATTGATTAATTTGTAATATAATTTTTCCATCCTTGCCATTTCGTTGTTGTAATCATTATCTTTTATAATCTTTTCTCTATTTTGCTGACCAATATCTTTTCTCATTTTTTCGTTTTCCAAAAGCTGGATTATCTTTTCGGATAAGACTTCGTTACCCCCTGCCTCAAACAACATATCTGGTTGTACCCACTCTTTATTGTCTCCTATGTTCGTAACGATTACTGGTAGCCCAGACGCCATTGCCTCGGCCGTACTCGAAGCAATTCCCCCGTCACACGGGGAAGTTGAAACGTATATATCCGATATTCTCAAATAAGAAGGGATTTCACCGTTTGGTACGGCCCCAATAAAGATAGTTTTATCTAGAATCCTTAAGTCTTTTGCCAAATTCTTCAACTCTTCTTCTTGTGATCCCTGACCAACAATAACAAATTTTGTATTTGGATGATTTTCAACAACGGCGGGAATAGATGCTATTAGGGTTTTTATATCATATATAGGATCCAGATTCCTCAAGCTTATAATAATTTTTTCATCAGTTAACCCCAATTTCTTTATCAATGTATCGTTTTTTGAGCTGGGTTTAAATTTTTCCGTATCTATCCCAAAATTAATTACCTCGATCTTTTTCTCGTCCGCCCCGAGTCTTATAATTGCTTCTTTCATGTGTTTCGCATCGCAGGTAATCAAGTCTGCCTTTTTTAAATATAATTTTACCGACAGCTTAGACGGTAAAAACTTTTGCGGGGCCAGTAAAATATCTGATCCCCAAGCCGTAAGAACAAACGGATGAAACCCAGACAAAACACCAAGACTTCCGTAGCTGGTAACGTAGTGCGAGTGCAGAATATCAGGCTTAATTTCTCTTATTAATTTCTTAATAATTTTTCTAGCAAAAGGAAGGTTTATAATACTATTAAATGGCCACGTATTTATCACAACTCTTTTTTTAAGCAGATGAAATTTAATATCTCCCAAATCATACCCCAAGAGAACCGGCTCATAAGAACAAATGTGTGTTTCGTGTCCCATCATGGCAAAATAACTTGCCCATTTTAACGTATGAATACTGGCCGCCGTTCCTAGAAAACATAATTTTAATTTACCAAATACCATCGGTCTTAAATTTTAAAAATAAATTATAATAATCTTGAAAATCATCCTTCTTAATGATTAAAACTTCTCTTAGGGAGTGTCTGGATATATTCAAATAAGCAATTAACACAACTAGAGTATCTAACCAGTAAGAAATACTTGAAGCTAGAGCCGCTCCTACAATTCCCATTCTCGGTATTAAAATAATATTTAAAATAACGTTGGCGATTAGGGCTGTCATCGATGACCAAACAGCGTATTGAGGCTTTCCTCTGCCAGACAAATCTGCAGCAATCACAGAGCCTATGCTAAACGCGAATATTCCCGGTAAAAGGATTATTAACGATAAAACAGATGGCAAAAAACTTTTCCCAAAAAAAACATTAATCAAAGGAGCAGCTAAAACAATCAATAGTAATGAGGCTATGATCATAATAATGGTAGTATGTCTAAGTATCTTTGAGGTAAGATCGCTAGCATTTGTTTCGGAAATAGACGAGATTCTCGGAAAAAGAACAGTAGCTAAAGCTCCTGGTATAATTAATAGCTTTTCTGCGATACTGGCTGAAACGCTATAAAAACCAACTTGAGCCGGCACAAGAAAAAGAGCTATCAAGAACACATCCAATCTGTAGTTTAAAAATGATAAACCATTAGCTAAATAAACTTTTGTACCAAATGATGCAAAATCGCGGAACAAAATCTTGTTGAAGGATAGGGTTATTTTACTTATCTTGCTAATCAAAAAAATGCTTATCAGAACGCCAGAAATAATAGAGAAAATATATGAAATTACAGCTCCAAGTATGCCCTCGTTGAGCACAGTTAAAAACAAAACCCCGCTCAATAAAAGAGTAATACTTTCAACTAATCTTATCTTGTTATAACCGACAATATCGCCGTATCCTCTAAGTATATTCCTAAAAAAACTGGATATAAAATATATAGGGATTATCAAAATAACTAACCATAAATGTAAAATAGATATCTGATTAGAAGAAATGAATATCTGGAACGATTTTAACATTGTAATTCCCCAAAATATAAAAATCAAAAGAGCTCCAGACACACAAGAGACAGTCAGAGAATTGGCTACAACTTCTTTTGTCTCATATTTTTTTCTTCCGACAAAATAAACATTAGATGATTCAATACCTAAACTCCCAAAGATCATCATTAATCCTGGTATAAATAAAATCAGAGAATAAATCCCTTTCCCGACAGGGCCCAAAACCCTGGCCAAAATAATTAAATAAATTAGACCACAAACAAAAATCACAGCTTCAGTGATCAGTGTCAACAAACTCTCTTTAGAAAAGCTTTTATCTTGCATTAATTTTTTTATAAAGTAATCTCACTATTCTTTGAGACGTCTTGCCATCCCAATATTTAATAGTTTTTATTCTCTTCTTTTTTCGTCCGATTACATCAAAAACAGCCTTAATAATCTTTACCTTAGATACACCAATTAACCGATTAGATCCACTCTTGATAGTAATGGACCATTCCGTGTTTTTTCTCAATGTCAGACAAGGCACGCCAAGTATGGCGGTCTCGTGCTGTATTCCTCCTGAATCGGTGAGCACAAATATTGCATTTTTCATCAGGCCAATACTGTCAATGTAAGAAACGGGGGGTATTGTTATTAATCCTTGCGATTTTAAAATAGTTTCAATCCCAAATTCCTCAACATTTTTTTTGGTTCTAGGGTGTATCGGGAAAACTATCGGTATCCTTTCAGAAATCCTAGATATTGCCTCCAGTATTCCCTTTAATATCTCTTTTTTATTTGTATTTTCCGCCCGATGGATAGTCAAAAAAGCGTAATTATTTTTTTTCAGGGAAAGTTTTTCAAGAATTTTACCCGTAGCCTTATTTATCATTTTTAAAAGTGTATCGGTCATAATATTCCCAACAATGAATATTTTTTTAGAATCAATTCCCTCTCGAAGCAAATTCTTTTTGTCGGATTCGGAAGTAACAAACAAAAAGTCAGAAATTTGATCAGTTAAAATACGATTAATTTCTTCTGGCATATTACTATCATAACTTCTCATTCCAGCTTCTATATGAGCCAAAGGAATATTTAGTTTTTTGGCCACTAAAGCTGCGGCTATCGTAGAGTTTACATCCCCAACAACAACAATAATATCTGGTTTCTCTTTTAGAACAACGGGCTCTAATTTCAACATTGTCTTTGCTGTTTGAACACCATGAGAACCAGAACCAACACCCAAGTTATAATTTGGTTTTGGAATTCTTAAGCCATCAAAAAAAACTTGCGACATTTCAAAATCGTAATGCTGCCCGGTATGCACTAAAATTGGTTTTATGCTTTTATATTTTTTGAACTCTTCAAAAAGAGGGGCTATCTTGATAAAATTCGGTCTAGCGCCGACTACGACTAGAAATTTAAGTTTATTTTTCATAAAAATCTTTAATCTTCTTTAGAATAAAATCTTGCTCTACTTTTGTTAATTCCGGATATATCGGTAAAGATAAAACTTCTCTTGCCGCTCTTTCTGATTCGGGGAAATCACCAACTTTATTACCAAAGTACTTGAAAACGGGTTGTAGATGTAACGGTAAAAAATAGTAGATCATCGTCGGAATACCTTTTTTGCTTAAGAAACTTGCCAGCTTATCCCTTAATTCGCTACTGACCCTAATGGTGTATTGATGAAAGATATTGTTATCAATGCTGGGCGTTGTTATGCCTATTACGCCTTGTAAATGTTTATTATAATATTGAGCTATTTTTATTCTCTTCCCATTCCACTCGTTGATATGTTTTAATTTGATCTTTAAAATCGCTGCCTGGATGGTATCTAATCTCGAATTGGTTCCTATTATAAGGTTTTTATACTTGTCATTTATTGAAGAACCGTGGTTTTTTAATAGATTTATTGTTGCTGCTATGTTCTGATCATTCGTCAACACCATTCCCCCATCACCATAAGCTCCAAGGTTTTTAGAAGGGAAAAAAGAAAAACATCCAACATTGCCAATTGCTCCCGCCCTCTTTTCTTGAAACCTAGAGCTTGAAACTTGAAGCCTAATTTTAGCACCAAAAGATTGAGCAGCATCTTCAACGACTTTTATTTTGTATTTCTTTGCGATTTTCATTATTGCCCCCATATTTGCAACCTGCCCAAAAAGATGAACAGGAAGTATAGCTTTAAGCTTTTTAAGCTTGTTAAGTTTTTTAAGTTGGGCGAGTTTTTCGGCTATTTTCTGGGGATCTATATTGAAACTGTCTTTCTCAATATCAATAAAAATAGGCCTAGCGCCTGTGTTAGCTATCGCTTCCGCTGTAGCAAAAAAAGTAAATGGCGTAGTGATAACCTCATCCCCAGATTTTACTCCTAAAGCTTTTAATGACAAATAAAGCGCGTCCGTGCCAGAATTTAAGCTTAATGCATATCTTGATCCACAGAATCCAGCAACTTCTTTTTCAAAACTTTCTACCTCGCTACCACCAATAAAATTACCCACATCTAAAACACGATGAATAGCTTTTTCTATCTCTTTTTTAATCGTCTTGTATTGCCTATTTAGATCTAAAAACTTTATTTTCACCTTTTTTATAATATTTTCTTTTACATATCTTACAAACCGACTTATTGCCTTCAAAAATAATTTTATTACCGCACTCACAAATCCATCCTATTTGTTTGGCCGGCACGCCGACAACCACCGCCAAATCTGGAACATCTTTTGTTACGACAGCCCCGGCTCCAACCATCGCCCATTTACCAATTTTATTACCACAAAGCACAGTAGCATTTGCGCCTATGGTTGCACCTTCTTTAATCAAGGTTGGCAACCACCTACCATATTTAGGGTATTTTGCTTTGGGATACTTTGCCCGTGGATTTATATCGTTAGTAAAAACCACTCCGGCGCCGACAAAAACATGATCTTCCATAGAAACCAAGGCAAAAACGTCAACATTTGAACCAATCTTAATCCCATTACCAAGATTTGTTTTGTTGTCAATAAAAGAATTGCGACCAATTATACAGTTTTTTCCAATCTTGGCTCCTTTCAAAATCTGGGTATTATGCCAGATCTTAGTCCCCTTACCTATCTTGGCTCCTTTCTGTATTTCGGCTGTTTCGTGATTCCAATAATTTTTTTTAATCATAGTTTTACCCCGTTAAATAAACCGGGTGAATTTTTTAAGTCATATATATTTCCTCTACTAATTCAATTGATCTCAATGTTTCCTTTGGTTTCACTCCTTTTCCTTTCAATAAATCTTCGTATGTAAATTTATGAAGATTTTCTTGCGCCAAATTGTCTTTTGAAGAAAAGTTATAAGGAGTGCCATTAATTATATATTCTCTTTTCTTAACGATATCTCCATCCTCTTTTTTGTTAATAAAAATTTGCCAATTACATATAAAATTAATTCCTTCGATAACTCCCTTTGCTTCGGCTTTAGGATTTGAACCATTGTCCTCATAGACTTTATCCACTTTTACTCTCTGGGCATCGCCGAATAAATAGAGTAATAAATCGAAATAATGGATACCGACATTATAAAGAAATCCTCCCGATCTATTTTTTTGATTTTTCCAGCCATTAATATAGTCTTCGTCGTTTCTCTTAAAAAATATATTCATATTTATTATGTGCTTTCCTTTTTTAGAAAATTGCTCTTTTTTAATTAATTCAACGAGCGGGTGATGTCTTAGTTGGAGCACAGTAAAAATTTTATCCTCATTGGCTAATATTTTTGCCTGTTCTAGCTTCGTAACCAATGGCTTCTCGCATAAAACAATCTTTTCCTGTTCTAATGCGAGCTTTACCATTTCGAAATGAAGATCGTTCGGGGTTAAAACAACAACACAGTCAGCAGTTGTCTTTTTAACCATACTTTTCCAAGCATCAGGTCCGTCCGTTTTTTCATCAACAATGTCTACTATTTTACCACCCACTGCTTTTATCGCTTTTTCGTGGCTTGGAAAAATAAACCCCTTACCAATAATAGCGAATTTCACCCCGTTAGAAGTCTGTTGTTATATAGCAAATAGCTAATTTCAAACAAACTTTTGTTTTTTAACTATGCCCCGTTATTACCGAACAGAAAAAATTTAATCTAAATTTTTCTGGCTAAGACCTCTAACGGGGTTCATATTCTACAAACGGAAAACATGCTTATGCCTTCTCGACTTTATGGCATTCCGAGTATCCACCACTAACCATGAATTTCGAGCAAGTTTTTCGTAATCAAACCCTGAATGATCTGTTAAAATCATAACTAAATCGTATTTTTTTAGAGTCTCTGGTGAATATTTAATAGATTTTAGTAAGATAGCTTTATTTTTTAAAATTCTATGTTTGACTTTTAATTGCGCAACGAAAGGATCAAAATAATCTACTTTTGCTCCTTTTCTCACAAGATCGGCTAAAATATCAAAAGCTGCAGATTCGCGAGTGTCTGGAATATCTTTTTTATAGCTGACTCCCCATACTAAAACCTTAGAATTACGCACTGGCTTTCCTTTAAGATTCAGTACCCAGATTGCTTTAGTCATCACTATATGAGGCATTTGTTCATTGATTTCTCCAGCCAACTCGATAAAACGAGACCAAAAACCCAATTCTTTACCTTTAAATGAGAGGTAAAATGGATCTAGGGGGATACAGTGACCGCCTGCTTTTGGGGATGGATAAAATGGCATAAAACCATATGGCTTTGTACTAGCCGCCTCAATTACCTCCCAAATATCAATTCCCATTTTTCCGCAAAAAAGAGATAGCTCATTTATAGATGCTATATTAACCAAACGGAAAGTATTTTCTATGATTTTAGTCATTTCTGCAGTACGAGCCGAAGAAACTGGGACAACTTTTTCTATAAACTGACCGTAGAAAAGCGTGGCAAGTTTAGTGCATTTTTTAGTAATACCACCCACAACTTTCGGCACTTTTGATGGTGGCATTGAATTACCCGGATCAATTCTTTCTGGCGCAAAGGCCAAATAAAAATCACGGCCCACTTTAAAGTTTTTACTCTGCAATTTAGGAAGAACAACTTCTTCGGTAGTACCTGGGTAAGTCGTACTTTCAAGAACAATTAATTGGTTTTTATGTAATCTTGGCTTAATTTCTTTCACGACACTTTCTATATAAGACATGTCTGGCAATTTATTCTTATCAAGAGGAGTAGGAACGCAGATGATAACAACATCTGCAGATTTTAAATTTTCAAAACTATTGGACGCCTTAAATTTCCTACTTTTAATGACGGCCTTTAACTCTTCATCTGAAATATCTCCTATGTGAGATTTCCCACGATTTAAACCATTCACCTTTTCCTTTTGCACATCAATACCAATAACCTTAAAACCTGCCTTAGCTAAAAGAATAGCGTGAGGCAGACCAACATATCCCATTCCGATAATTGTAACTTTGGCTCTCCTGTTTTTTATTTTATTTTTAATAAGGTTTTCTAGAATCATATTAAAATCTACCAATTTTTGATGGTATCTTTAGTTTTTTGTTTGATTTTTTGGTAAATATCCGATGCTTTTTTTTCGACTTCCGGTGAAATCAAGTTCAAAATTTCCCTACCCAAAACCCGGTATTGGTTTCCAACCTTATTTGCCTTTATAATGCCCTTCTTCAACATCCTTTTCATTGTGCTTTTACTAACTTTTAAATAGTCTTGCACTTCCTTTGTGGTATATACAGCATTTGACTTGATCTCTGGTTCCATGCATTAATCTTATTACCATTAGGGCAAGGTGTCAATAAGTATCAATTGGCTCGATTATGGTTTGATATGATACCAATCATTCTATATAATACGAAATATGACTCAAAACAATTCAAGCGGCCAGTTTTTACCATTGTATTGGGTATATCTTGCCGGATTCTTTCTGATTATCATTCAAGCTCTTAATGTTATTCCATTCTGGTCGGAGCCGGGTGATTGGGGAAAATCAGTAGTTTTTAGGATTATTTCTTCTGTGTTACTGTGTCTTTTTATTATTCAAGTCATCTCTAGGAAAATCAGCTTAGATTACCTGAGAAAAAAAATAAGATCCATTTCCCCCTTCTTTATCTCTCTAATGGTGTTATTCTTAGTTTTTCTACTTGCGGCCATATTCTCTCCAAATCCCAAGTTCAGCCTTTGGGGAGACCCTTTTCGGAGTGGAGGATTCGTAAATTTCGGCCTCTATATCTTATTCTCTTTATTGTTATTCTTAACAGTAAAAGATAATGATTGGAGGAAGTTACTCGATTCTCTAATCATTGTTGGCTGTTTTGTTTCTCTTGTGGCAATATTCCAGCAATTTGGCATTCTCAGCAATTTTTTCATCCCATTTACCGTAAGGCCTCATGGAACAATGGGAAATCCGATACTTCTTTCAATATACCTATTATTATTAACTTTCCTGCCAATTTCATTTGCCTTAAAAGAAAGAATTAAGCTGAAAAAATATTTTTATTCTCTATCTTCCCTCCTCTTTGTTTTCGTAGCTGTTTTCCTAACGCAAACGAGGGGAACATATCTAGGATTCTTGGCTGGATTTTTATTCTTCTTTTTCTTGTATCCTCAAAAAACGAAAAAGATTAGAAGTTTAAAAATATACGGGGCGCTATTTTTCATATTGCTAATCATTAGCTCTTTTTCTTTGAAGGTTTATCTGGATAATCATCTTAATCTATATCAAAAGCTACCCCCTCTCTTATCCTCTACTCTCGATAGAGCTCTTGGATTATTTGAGGGAGCGAAAATTGGCCAAGCCAGAGCATCGGTCTGGCAAATTTCTTGGGAAGCATTTAAAGAAAGACCTATCTTGGGCTACGGTTTAGAAAATTTCCCCCTTGCATTCGACAAGTACTACGATCCATCCTTACCGAAAATAGGACAAATTGTCCCGGGCGAAGAGCTTTGGCAATGGTTTGATCGTGCGCATAATGTTTTTTTTGAAACGCTTGTCACCGGAGGGACTCTAGGATTTGCGGCGTATATCGCTCTTTTCGTTTTATTGTTATGGTTCCTGCAACGGTTAAAAAAGAGAGGGCCTACAGATAGTATAATTAGCCATGGTATTCAAGCAACATTTATAGGGTATTTAGTGGCTCTCTTTTCTGCATTTGATAGCCCTTCTACTTATATCACATTCTTCTTATTGGCCGGATATTCGCTGAGCATAATTTCTACCAATACGGATACTGGCAATAATAACAATCCAACAATACATGCAAGAAATACTCCCGTGACACTGTATAAATATAGGAATCCAGTCGTTATCGCGATTTTAATGATCCTTGTCTGGTTCATAATCGACTACAACATAAAACCACTCCTTCTAAATAAAGAGCTCAATTTTGCACTAGGCTATGCTGACTTAAGAAAAGAGCTCGCCTGTAAGAAAGCTTTAGATATCGTGAATAATACTTATCCCAAATCAAAAACGAGCATTATCGATAATTATATAGGACAAAAAAGCACTCTTGTTATCTATGGATGCAACAATATGATAAAAGAGGTAGAAAAGGATGGCGAAACGAAAATCGTTACCCTAGAAGATCTTACGAATCAAAATATTGAAATTCTAAAAGAAAATATCAAAAGGAATCCACAATACACTACCAACTGGGTTCTTATAGGAGAGTACACAAACATCCTCATCAAAGAAAAAAACGAACAAACAGAAAATGTTTTTATAGAAACAGAGGAAACGAAAAAACTAAAAGAGGATGCCGATTTCTATTTTGAAACCGCGAATAGATTGAGCCCGAGAAGGCAAATTATATTAAGGGACTGGGGAGATTTTTACTCAATAACAGGTGATTACCAAAAGGCAGAGGAGAAACTTCAGAAATGCATAGATCTTAATCCTTCTTACGCAGCATGTTATTGGTATATGGCCATCAATAAAGGCTATCAAAAAGACTATGATGGTTTTAAAGAAATATACAATTTAGCAAAAGAGAATGGCTACGGAGTCGAATTGGCTCAATCATTAAAAGAGCTCATAAATATGTATATAAGAAACAGCGATTATCAGGGAATAGCCGAGACTCTCCCAAAGTTGATACCTTTCACAGAAGATCCTATGGAAAAAGCTCAGCAATACGCCTCGCTCGCTGCGGCCTACCAAGAACTTGGGGAAATAGAGTTAGCGATTCAAGCAATTCTCAAAATTAAAGAAGAGGTTGTACCACTCCTTCCTCCAACATCACAAGAGGCTGTCCTAAAAGACGTGGAGATTTTAATCAAGATTCTATCATCATAGTCTAAAAACTTAGAATCGTGATATAATAGTCGTATATACAAATAAAATGAATAAATATGAGGAAAAATAAAAGATTTTTTATATATTTCTGTTTGATATTGTTATTCTCCGCTTTTGCAAATATAAACAATGCACAAGCAATAACGCTTGAGGAAATTAAGGCACAACTTGATATTGTCGCCGTAAAAATAAAACAGCTTCAAATTGACATAATTACAACGAAAATAAAAGAATTACAAATACAATTAGACAACTTATTAAAAACCACCGAGAGTGTTAGTAAAAATCAAGAAAAATCTATTTCATTGACATCTCCCGATGGTAAAGAGAAATTAACAGTAAACCAAGACTATTCTATTACTTGGAATGTAACCGGTTATTCTTCCGATGCAAAAGTAAAGATTAATTTATTAGATGATCGATATAATCAAAATAATATCTATTACACAGTATTAATAACGGAAACAAAAAACACAGGAACGTACCAATGGAAAATTCCGGATGTCCTTAATTTCCAACAGGTTTATGGCGCTTTATATAAGATTGCTGTTACTATTGAA
The DNA here is from genome assembly GCA_964518135.1 of uncultured Candidatus Saccharibacteria bacterium. Lineage (GTDB taxonomy): Bacteria > Patescibacteriota > Minisyncoccia > Minisyncoccales > 2-12-FULL-40-12 > 2-12-FULL-40-12. Next base: position 7,961 of record CAZFEY010000005.1, on the reverse strand, counting down.
GAAAATGGCGAGCAAAAATCAGACCAATCTGACAATTATTTTCTTATCCATAATCCTTCGGTTACCCCACGCCTCAATATCATTACGCCAGACGGAGGAGAATCTTTATACGATAACATCATTTATGTGGTCAAATGGGATGCGGGTGGATTAGAAAATTACAAAGTAGACATAGTGTTAAAAAGAAATAATATCGTTCAACTTGCCATCGCAAATAAACTGGAAAATACTAATCATTACGAATGGCAAGTCCCTAGTAGCCTGAACGGAACCAGCTATAAGATATCAATAAGCCTGTATGACCAGTACGGATCTTTGATAGCTATTGATACTAGTAATTATACTTTTACTATCTATTAACCAGCGATAAGTCGAATCAACTGATTAATTTTCGTCCTTGTTAAGGATCCGACATACCCCGTTCCCTTTTGCAAACCGAAAGGATCAAGTATCTCTTCTTGGTACTTTTCCTGAAAACGAGAAACAGCTGACTGAGTAAGAAAATAGAAATTACCCGTAACAAGCCCCTCTGGATAAACAGATGGGCCTTGTCCTTTTAAGAACTCTTGGAGACAGCGAACTTGTTTATTATTGGTTATGCCAAAATAAAGATTATCTGCGATCGCATAACAAGCACTGCTATCACCATCCGACAAATCTATTAATCCGGCTTTCAATCTGTTGATTTCTGATTTCAAAAATGAAATTTTCTCTAAGAGCTTTCTGATCTCTTCGCTTTCCTGATTTTTATCCTCTGATCTGATAGTTAAAAAGAAAATTACTCTTTCTTCAAGAGAATCAGCGCTCTGAAACAAAGGGACAATGATAAAGTAAGGATATTTTTTTATATTATCTATCACTATTTTACCTTGATTGTTTTCGTCTAGATCAAAAGGGACTATAGAACAATTTTGCTCGTTATCGCAAAGGATATAAGATATTTTAAAATCTTTCGCCGGCGCCCCATTGAAATCAATATCTAATATTTCTCCATCAGCAACTATACGATGCCAATTGCCAGCCCAAGTTTTTACAGTATAGTTAACAGACAAAGCAGATTGATTACTGGCAATTAAGTAATTGGCTGACGGTAGAATTTTTAGGTTTTTCAGACTTGGGTTTGTATAGCAATACTTAGATCCTAATCTGCAGTCATTTAGAAGCACTGCTATTGCCCAATCGGTAAAAATATCTGCAAAATCGACTCTATAACCATTGTTAATTAAAGCATAATTTATGCTCTCAATACCTATAAAACCCGAATGCAATGAATCATTAAGAATCGCGACCCCGTAATGGTCTACCAAGTACGCGGTAAATAAATTAAGAATGCCGTAATCAGAAAGAGAATTATTCCATTCGGTTAAAGAGTTATCCGAAGCTTTTACGAAATCGTTAACCCTTCTCTGAAGATAACTACCCTGATAAACATCGTTGTAACCCAAAAGGGTTGATGCATGCTCTGCCCTTGCCTCATTGAGCCATATATCTTCCTTTAATTTATATAAACGCTCCTTTTGATTAAAGGTTATTAAATGAGTAAATTCGTGCGCCAGCAAATCTTTTAATAATGGGCTCGCGAGATAATCCGCATTAACATAAACCATTTCTCTTTCGTTTGAATTTGGATTTTCAAATTTTGAATATTCATTGATTTCATTAAAATAACCCCCGGCTCCCCTTCTTAAAGAATGTAGTAAAATAGTGATTTTGCGATCTCCATCAATGCCTGGAATCCATTCAGAACCAAAATTAGATGTTAAAACCGGATAAATCCTATTCTCAAATTCATTAGACAGAGTTATAAGATTAGCTATCATTTGATTCCTCTCTCTATCTGAAAACGAATCCCACAAAGAAGTATCAACGAAAATATAAAGCTTGTCGCTCTCTACAACCAGAACGGCTGAAAGATCTTCCCTTTTCTGTGAATCATACGATGGGTCTACGTTAAAATCCCTTGTTTCTCCTATAAGGGCTGCTTCAACATTGGAAAAAATAAGAAATCCAATAATTAAAATCAGGGAAAATAAACAAGTTTGTTTTGCAAGTAAACAAGTTTGTTTTTCAAATAAGAAATATTTAATTGTTTGGACGCAAGTTCTCATTTTTTGGCACACATTGATTCTCTAAGCATGCACATTCGGTAATCCTTGTATCGAGTTCGGATACAACCGATGTCGGATTTTCACAATCATGATAGAATTTAATTCCCTTGGTTCTGCAAACTATTTTTTTAGCACATCCATTAGTTATCAAGGCGCAATCATTATCTGACTGACACGATCTCCCGCAAGAAGCGTTAAAATTACATAGTTTATCCTCTGGGTTTCCGCAAAATAAAGAAAATGAGGAAGTATTGTTGGGATTATCTACTCTACCTATAACACAAATGAGATCATCTTTTTTATATTTGATCAAGTCTTGATTTTCATCTTGGGTAACCGGATTAAAAGAATCTGCTTGAAAACCGATACCCTGTAGAAAATCTTTTACATTGCCAAATGATTCTATAACTTTTTTGGCTTTCAGTTCATCTAAATAGTAAATCCCTTTTGACAGAAAGGCTATTTTGCCATTTTCTGTATTAAACTCAATCGCCTTGTCTGGTAATACATTAAGGTCAAGACCTACAATCTTCTTTGCTTCTCCTAAAATCCATTCCTTAGTTAGCACGCAACCTTCTCCCTCTTTAACACACTGCCTTTTAAATTCGCACCAAGAATATCCTTGGCCAATAAGACATCCGTAGCTGTCTTTTTTTAATTTAAAAGATCTATAAACAAAAATGGCTGCGAAAATTATTATTATAATAATTACCAGAAATATAATTTTTCTATTCATAATATTGGATTTAATTTAAGTAATATTAACTGTATAAATGCTACTAAAAAAAGATGGAAAAATCAAATACTTTTTATTTTAAACCAAAATCCGCCGATGAGGCGGATTTCAGCTTCTTCACAAGGAAAAGAAATTTATAGGGCAATAAATGCACTATTAGTTACCCACTTCTCTGTCAAACTTCCTCCTGATGCACCTCCGACATTGGCTGTTTCTCCTACGCACTGATAAGTAGCTGCGACGTCATAACAAACTTCTTTAACTCTTACCTTCATGTTACCTGAAGGAGCACCTGTGCTCGCCTTGCTGAAACTAAACGCTGAAGTAACGGTAGCTTCTACATCATCAGGAACATCTGTGCTTACGCCCAAGCTGTTCTGAAGAGAACGAGCAATGGTGTAATCAGCGCCTGACGCAGAAACTTCTCCGGTAAGATCGGTTCCTGAAGCCCAAATTCCTTCGAGTCTAACAATCATGTTTCCAATCTGAACTGAAGTTCCAGCTGTAGCATATTCTGGAGCCTCTAAGGTTCCGCCAAAAGGCTTTACCTTCAAGACGATTGTGCCCGTTAATGATCCTTCTCCACTACCTGCTCCCGCAGCATAACTGGCAGTTCCACTTACAAATGTAAATGCTACTCCAGATTCTGCAATGAATTGGAAGTTTGAAGTAGTGTTCGCGGAAATAACAACACCGGCGATTTGGCCATTGGCCCTTTCGTGCGCACCACCTGCAGCGTTAGCTGCGGTTGAGGCAACAACCATGATTTGAGCTGCTGCTCCGCCTGACTCAAAGTGAGCATTATCTGCCCAAGTTGCCTTAACCTTCAAGTTTTTAGATGCATCTTGAGTAAGAGGTAATCTAAAGTTCTCCAAAGTACAGAATCCATTTTCTGTATTGTTTGGAGTACAAGAAGAAACTAAGGTAGAACCATCATACATGAATAATGCTGATGGAAGAACAGCGGCGCTGGTATGTGAAGCGTAGCTGACTTCTAACCTTGTTAAGGTTGAGCTTCCAGACGTAGCTTTAGCATTTAACGAAAGCATGGTTGTCTGCGTTTGAACACCATTTGTGGCATCGGCCTTGATGAAGTTGGTATCTGGCTTATCTCCAGCTTCTGTGATTGTAACAGTAGCAACGCCAGGCTGTTGTACAGTCAAAGTTCTTGTGCCAGGATCAGTGACATAAGAATCAATGCCCTTACAATCTCTACCTCTAATGGCGTTGGTAAGATAACCTCGAATAACAACAGTCCTGTTTTGGTCTATTGTTGTTCCGGTATCAATTACTATTAACAATTTCACGGTTGTTCCCATAGGAACTTTGAAGCCTAGGTCACCCAATGTGGTATACCAAATAGCTGATGCATCCTGGGTAAATGTAGGTGTGCTATAGGTTTTTACAAGGTTTGCTTCGGAAACCGAGTCCTTGTAAACCTTAACACCCAAAATGAAGTTGCCAGGATTTTCAGCTGTTCCGGTAGTAGCATTAGTAACAGACGATCGCAAATCAAACTTGCCGATTGTAATATCGGAGTTGACGGCTTTTATGTCCATACCATATGCTTCAATACCAGCTCCGGCGTTAACGGTTCTAGATACTGGGCTTGCAGCCAACGTTACTGTGTAAGAACCTTCCGATCCTTGGCAAGTTGTAGATCCGGTTGTGCCGGTTCCACCCGTTGTGCCAGTGCCACCCGAAGCCATCATTGCGTTATATTTTGCCTGTGAAGCAGGTCCGAAATACCCGCAGTATGAACCGCAAGCAACGCTATTAGCGGCTTGCCATGCTGCGACGGCTGCCTGGGTCTTAGAGCCATAATATTGGCTTTCATTTCCAGGAGAACCAGCTCCAGAAGCTGCTACTTGATGGCCAGCTCCGTTAAGATATCTCTGTAAGCAGTTAACATCAGCGCCACTTACTCCAGGATATAAAGCTCTCGTGAAAGTACAAGAAACTGCAGTGCCTGTCCCCTGTTGACCCAACAATGTGTTTAATTGCGCCTGTAAGGCAGCAATTTGAGCCTGAAGCTCTTCAACAGTTAATGCTTGAACTCCAGCGCTAGGCATCATCCAAGCAGCGACAGCCACAAACGTTACGATTGCAATAAATTTTTTCATTGTTTCGTAATTTTCTATTTGATTTTAGTTAATAATTCATTTCTGTCGTTACCGACCATCTTGCGATTTTTGGATATTGAAGAATTCTTCGTTTCGCCAAGGGCGAACATTCAAAAAATGCAAGAAACGACTTCCTATTGCAAAATTATTTATTCAATTACTATCCCGTTAATCAATAGAACTTTTTCCCAAGCCTTAACATAATTCTCTGTGTCAACGTCCTTCTTTACCTCCTCTAATAAAACTGATTGCTCTTCTGTCAATTTCTCAATGCTTAGAATATCTACTTGGGCCTTAATCTTATCAACTAAAGCGGCGTCCCATTCTAATTCTCCGACTTCTCCGATTTCAACCCCCAATGATTTTATTGTCTCTTTTTTGTCTTCTATTTTTTTAACTTCAGCGATAATTGCAGAATTAGCATCTGCTTTTTTTAAATTCTTTGCAGCTTGTGCAATACCATTTTCCACTTCGTTAATTGCTGGGGCCAAATTTCTAACTTTGTTCTTCTTGGCAACCTCTGTTAGCTCGTCAAGTCTTTTGCTTAATAATGTTAGTTGTGTTTTTGAAATTTCTGTATTGTCTAGCACGAAAATGCTTTGCCCTTCTTCAGTAATCTTCTTAAATGGATACAACAAATCTCCAGGCAATGCATTATTCGCAAAACCAAATGCCGCAATAAAGATACCAAACAGCAAAACAAAAGAAACGTAAGACAACCTTGGTTGCGCAATTAAGGATCTTAAAATAGCCATAGCCGATACTGGCTGGTAGGTATTAATAATGTACGGGTGGTCATCAAAAATTCTATCCTTAACAGATAAAGCCCAGTCTCCTCTGGGTTTAATATCTTTTAGTGTTTGGATTTTAGTGATGAGATCTTGCTCGGTCATATTGCTTTATCAGCGCTTATATATAGATGACGTGGAAAAAGGCAAAGTGTTACAGTTGACAACGTGGCGGGGCATTATGCTTCTTTTACTTCCAAGTTTTCACGAAGAGAATTTAAGGCTCTATGAAGCAGGACCCTCACGGCGCCCTCTGATTTATTTGCTATCCTAGCTATTTCGGGGACTTTAAGCTCGTCTAGATAGTGCCAAGTTATAACCTCTCTATACTCATCTCTGATGCCAGATAATGCCTTTCTCACGGCATCAACATCTGAACCCAGAATCGCCTTTTCTTCTAAATTAGCGCTTGGGTCGTCAATTTGAACTGCTTCTAGATTAACTGACTGCAACTTATCTTTTTGTCTGTAATAATCTATGACTAAATTCCTGGCAATCTTATATAAAAATGCTGATGGGTGTTCAATTTTCCTAGGATGAGGATTTGAGTGTTTTTTAAGCGCTTCCCACGCCCTCAAAAAGGCTTCTGCAGTTAAATCTTCTGCAATTTCCTGCGAATTCACTTTAATAAAAACAAACCTATAGATCTTATCAATGTATTGGTCGTAAAGGTCGCTAAATTGTTCTTTAATGTCATCCATAATAGAATCGCTCAACTTTGCTTTACGGCTAAAAACAGATTATTTTCTAATGATATCATAATTTTAGGTAGGACAAAACAGATCAAGTAGGACATTTATGTCCTACTTATAAGCTGATAATAAGTATCATTCTTTTCTCCTACTCTTTCAACCTCCCCTGATTGGAATAATTGCCAAAAATCCCTCCTTAGAGTTCTCTTTGTAACCATAGGGAATACATCTTTAAATTCTCCAACTTGAACCTTTCCTTTCTCTTTGATTGTCTCTAAAATTTTTTGCTGTCTATCGTTAAGGCTTTTTTTTACTTGCCCCCCTAACGCCTGGCTCAATTCTCCATTACTAACCAGGGAAACGTTATTAACAATATCACCAATCAAGGAAATATCATTAACAACATTTTTATCTTTTAATCCGTCCTGTAAAAACTCTTTCATTCCGCTATATCCCTCCCAAATAGGTAATAATTCATCTGGCGCAACCCAATTTTGCTCTTTAGATATGGCAAAAAAGCCATCCATAACGTCTAATCCGTCGCACACCTGATCGATTATATCAAAAGCATCTACAGCTCGTTTGCGCAAATTATCAATTTTAATGAATCCGTTCAAGATATCGTTTGCTATTTCCCTCATTTTATACCTTAGTGGCTCTTTCTTGGGAAAAAGAATGGTAATTTGGTAGAGGCGTGTTGTTAAATGAATGAGGGATTCTCGAGTGATTTCCATAGGAAAATTTATATCAAGATATGATAATAATGTATATACACTATATTTTATCTTAATGCAAGATTCCAAATAAATGACCTACTAATAGTAGGTCCATGATACGTCGACAAAAATATCGTTAAGTATTATGGCGAGTATTTACTGTTTTGAGCTCTTGGCGTCCCAAGCAACTCTGCGCTCGTAGCCCAATTTGCAGTATCACTACCTTGTACTAAAGGATTAATTCTCTCCATCGTTTGCTTGCTGTCATTGTCTCCGGCAAACCAACCAGTAGAACTATCGATTTCATCTATAAGATTATTTTGTCCGTCGTATAATTGTAAATACTCCCCTGCATTACCTAAAGCCCCTACATATATCTGATCAGCAGTAATTTCAGGTAAAGTTTCGTCACTCGTCCTTTCTAGTAAGAAATGGTTATTTGCCAAAACAATGCCAGAAAGACTTATTGATGGAGTATCATTAGTAGATTTCAGCACCCAACCAGATAAATCGATTTCGCTGTCAGTATTGTTGTAAATTTCTAACCACTCATTATTCGATGAATCAATTGTACCCATCCACGCAACCTCATTAATAACCACGTCCAAATAAGACGCGCCTTGTTCTTCGCTATCTTCTTCATTTTCCTCTTCTTCTAAAAATGTTGTATTGCTACTGTTTGGAGTAGGTACTTGAATTTCAAAATCATTCTGATTGTTATTAGTATCTGTATATGGCAAATCTCCCTCTAATAATTTTCTGCCAATGCTCTTACCGGTAGCGGGATTAATAGTTGGT
>CAZFEY010000004.1:0-33389 GCA_964518135.1 uncultured Candidatus Saccharibacteria bacterium | reverse complement strand
GAACGCCATCTTGGTAAGATGGAAGTCGGGAGTTCAATTCTCCCCATCGGCTTACCAAGGCGGAGAAAAAACCAGACAGTTTGTTTCGCGCATCTTAAAAGGATATATAAGTACATCGGATTAGTCAATAATTAACCAAATAAAATAATTCAAATTACATGGCAACAAAAAAACCATTCGTTAAACTCCAGTGCGCTGATTGCAAAAGGATCAATTATTTTACTCGCAAGTCAAAAGGAAAAACCGTAGCAAGCGAGAAAAAATTAGAGATGAAAAAGTTTTGCCGTTGGTGTAAAAAGCATACACCGCACAAAGAGATCAAAAAGTAGGTATAATCTGCCTATAGGGGCTTAGCTTAGTGGTAAAATAGCGGGTCTCCCCGCCTGCTGCCGAGAGAATATAGGGTCATAGTTCAATGGCAGAATAGCGGTCTCCAAAACCGTTGATCAAGGTTCGAATCCTTGTGACCCTGCAAAATACGGCGGGCAGGCAAAACCGTTGGAGTGGGCATCCGATCCTGATCGGATAACTCCCTCCACCCCTGCATTAAAAACTGACAAAAAATCCCTTTCGGGGCGATTTTTCATTAATTGAAATTTACCTTTGAAACAATTATAATAATAAATCATGAAGAAACTTATTCTTAATAGGAGAATTATCGTAATCGTTATTATTGTTATTGTGCTGATAATAGCGATATACCAAATCTTTATAAAAAGAGAGAAGTCGAGTTTTGTTTTATTTGATGTTGTAAAAGGAAATGTTGTACAAGAGGTTTCCGAAACTGGCCAAGTACAAAAAGGAGAGGAAATTGGACTTAATTTTAAAACCACTGGTAGAATTGAAAGCGTTGCGGTAAAAGCAGGCGACAAGGTTGTTAGTGGTCAGGAATTAGCTAGGCTTGACGCTAGACAACTCCAGATCCAACTAGAACAAGCAAATGCTGCGCTAAACGTTATTGAAGCACAAAGAGGTGATGCGCAATTATCTTTAAGCGCTGCGCGTCAAGATTTAGCAGATACCATAACTACCAACAATGAGAAAGTTGATAAAGAGTATAAAGATGCAATAGCAGTGGTTGATGATGCGTATCTCAAGGGCTATAACGCATTTGCTTTTATAGAATTGTTAAAGCGTACCTATTTTACATCTCATCCCACGCAAGAAAGCGGCGCAATTTTTGACAATAGTACCGAGATCGACAAAGCGCTAGATGTTATAAAAATTCACGTTGATAAAATTAAAGCTAATCCCAGCAAGGAAAATATTGATTTGGCTTTAAATGAGCTTGAAGGTAAGGTTCTTACGATAAGGGATCAGTTAGAGCAGGCAAGGATCACTATTGAAACAAGCGGATATAGGGACATAGTTTCTACTACAGATAAAAACTCTCTTGATACATATAAATTAAACATAAACACAGCTTATTCTAATCTTCTTACTGCTAAGGCAGATATTGCCTTGGCCAAAGCTAATGCAGACGACGCTATCAATAGCGCAAGATCTACGGTATTTAACCTAGAGAATCAGTTAGATGTAAGCCAAAACGGTCTTTATGAAGCGCAAGTAAAAGAAGCTAGGGCAAAAGTACAACTTTTAATGGAGCAAATCAGGGACGTTACGCTGAAAAGCCCTGTTGACGGTAAGGTGGTAAGAGTAAACAAGAAAGCCGGCGAAACAGCACAAGCAGGAAGCCTGGATCCTGTTGTCTCTGTTTTGCCGTTAATTCCATTCGAAGTCGATGCTGATATTTATGAAGAAGACGTGGTATTGGTGAGTGTTGGTAATAATGTTGATATTTATTTGATTCCTTTCCCTGAAAAAATATTCAAGGGTAAAGTTGTAAGTATCGATCCTGCCGAAAAGGCAATAGAAGGAGTTATTTATTATGAAGTAAACATTGCTTTTGAAGAAGAAATTCCAGAAAGTTTGAAACCTGGTATGACGGCCGATGTTAATATTAAAACAGGAACGAAGCAAGATGTAATAATTATTCCCGAGGACGCGATAACAAGACATAACGGTAAATCTACGGTTAATGTTTCTAAAAATGGCAGGATTCAAGAAAGAGAAGTGATTCTTGGTTTAGAAGGTACAGACGGCATGGTAGAAATTATTTCCGGGCTTCAAGTAGGCGAAAAAGTAGTTATAGAGCAGTAAGTAAATTTCTATGCTAGACACAACAAAAACTCCGGCAGCTATCAAACTGGATGATGTTTGGAAGATTTATCATTTGGGCAAAATAGATATATCGGTTTTAAAAGGGATAAGCTTGGAAATACAGCCCGGCAGCTTTGTTGTAATTTTAGGGCCTTCTGGTTCTGGTAAATCAACTATGCTTAATATGGTGGGTTGTTTAGATTTACCAACAAAGGGCAAGGTATTATTAGATGGTCAAGATATTTCCGAAATGTCTGAAGATCGATTAGCCGTAGCCAGAGGTAGTAAGATAGGATTTATATTTCAACAATTTAATTTGATTCCCAACCTCACCGCTTTAGAAAATGTAATGGTACCAATGATATTTCAAGGAAAACCAGAACGGGAGAGGATTGAAAGAGCGAAGTCTCTCTTAGATGATTTGGGGCTAGGAGATAGAGTAAACCATGCCCCAATGGAATTATCTGGCGGTGAGCAACAGAGAGTTGCGATAGCAAGGGCATTATCTAATGATCCTGAAATAGTCGTGGCCGATGAGCCAACCGGAAACCTGGATTCTGCAACGGGGAAAAAAATAATGACGATTCTTATTGATTTGCACAAAAAAAAGAAAAAAACCATTATAGTGGTTACGCACGATCCACAAATCGCACAGTATAGCGATCAATTAGTTCGTATTAAAGATGGGCAATTAATTTCCAGTCATCTTGCCGAAAATGGTGTTTTATGGAAAAGCGAATAGAAATATTTAAAGAATATTTAAAAATAGCCGTTAAGAACTTGAGAACACGGCAACTCAGGAGTTGGCTTACTATTTTGGGAATTGTTATAGGAGTGTTTTTGATAATGTCGCTGTTTTCATTGAGTCAGGGATTAAAAGATACGGTTTTAAAACAATTAAAAGCCGTTGGCACAGATATAGTGATGATTATGCCAGGTAGTATTTCAGATATGATGACTAATATTTTTGGCGGAATGGAGCTGACAGAAGAAGATTTGAGCACCATAAAGAAAACAAAAGGAGTAGAAGCTGTTATTCCGAACGTATTCAAGGCGGTGTTGGTAAAATCAGAGAATAAAACCAAAACAGCAATTTTATATGGTATAGACATAAGAAATTATCTAGATATATATCAGAACGATATGGGTATGAAAATAGAAAAAGGTAGGTGGCCTTTGCCAGGGAAAAGAGAGGTCGTGATAGGGAATTTAGTTCCAAAAGATATTTTTCCAAATATAAAAATAGGAGATACACTAAATATAAAAGGCAAGAAGTTTGAGGTGACAGGTATCTTGCAGTCGCTTGGGAGCAAGCAAGACGATTCAATGCTTGGAGTGGACCTTAGTTTTTACAGGGATATCACGGGCGAAAGGAAAGGGGCTCCTCAGGCAGTTGCAAAAATTTCATCTGGTTATTCTGTTAATCAAGTGGCCAAGGACATAAAAAGTAATCTTGAGGAAAACGCCAAAAGAAGGATTGGGCAAGACGAAGGAAGTACGTATTCAGTACTCACTAGCGAGGCGATGGGCAATATCGTGGGCGGTATAATGGGTGTTATACAGATTGTAATTTTTGCATTCGGAAGTATTGCTGTTTTGGTAGGAGGTATTGGTATTATGAATACCATGTATATGTCGGTGAGGGAAAGGACTAAAGAGATAGGTATTTTAAAGGCAATTGGAGCTAGAAGCTCGGCCATTACGGCAATTTTTCTTATAGAGTCGGGTATCATTGGTCTTGTTGGTGGAATAGGCGGGATGATCCCTGGACTAGGATTGTCAAAGCTAATTCAGCTTTATGGCCAAGTTCACCCAATATTTTATATAGAAGCGTCTATCACGCCGGGCATAGTTCTGTTCGGACTGTTGTTCTCTTTGGGCGTTGGTTGTCTGTCGGGGTTTTTTCCGGCCAGAAGCGCTGCAAAATTGAAACCAGTAGAAGCATTGAGATACGAATAATATGATACTAGAAATTAAAAAATATCCAGATAGGATTTTGAAAAAGAGAGCCAAAGGAATAAAAAAAATTGATGCAGAAATCAAGAAGCTTGGAATTGATATGATTGAGACGATGAAAGCTAATTCAGGGGTTGGTTTGGCGGCAAATCAAGTAGGAATTTTAAAAAGGATAATTATTGTTCATATGGAAAATGGGCCAGAAATATTTATCAATCCCAAGATAACCAAGATGAGCGCTGGAAAAACTACAGACACAGAAGGATGTTTAAGTATTCCCGAGATGTTTTTAGATATAAAGAGAGCGTCAGGGATTCAAGTTTCAGCATTGAATTCGGAAGGACAAAAAATTAATATCAAAGTCAAGGGTCTTGTTGCTAGAATTTTTCAGCACGAAATAGATCATTTAAATGGTGCTTTAATAATCGATAGAATCAGTTTTTGGCGCAGATTAAAAATTAAAAAACAAACTAAACCAAAACAAAATGGAACTTATTGATTCGTTGGTACAAAGCAATTGGTTGAAGACTTCGACAATTATAGATGCCTTCAGAAAGATCGAAAGAAAGGATTTTCTATTGGAGGACAGTAAAAATTTGGCAGAGATAGATGAGGCTTTGTCGATTGGGTATGGGCAGACAATATCTCAACCGTTAGTGGTGGCTTTTATGTTGGAACTTCTTCAACCAAGAGAAGGAGAGAGTATTATGGATATTGGTTTTGGTTCTGGTTGGACCACAGCTCTGTTGTCTGAAATAGTTGGTAGCAAAGGAAAGGTTATTTCTATCGAAATTGTCCCAAAGCTGGCTGAATTCGGGAGAAAAAATATTACCAAATACGGTTTTATAGAAAAGGGGATTGCTGAATGTTATTGCCGAGACGCTACCGACGGTTACCCGGAATTAAAAACTGGTTTCGATAGAATCTTGGCATCAGCTTCTATACAAGAAGAAGATGGTAAAAGCATTGATAGTGTTCCGATTGCCTGGAAACAACAATTAAAAGTTGGTGGTAGAATAGTTACTCCTATCAATGATTCCATTTGGCTTTTTGAAAAGATGGCCCAGGACAAATTCAAAGAAAAAGAATATCATGGCTTCACTTTTGTTCCATTGATATCCAAGTAAATTATTTATATGAATAATGTTTTGATGTTTAAGTTTTTAAAGCCTAAATTACCGCCTGATTTTTTTAAAAGCATAAAAGGACAATTGGTCGTTTTAGTATTCATGATAATTGTGATTTCGATTATGACTTATTTGGTGCATCTTTCTTCACCGATTGATACGCGATTAAATGAATCGAAAGAATTTATTGTTAAACAAGGAGATGGAATGAAAGAAATTTCAGACAGACTAGAGGAGCAGCATTTGATCCGTTCGTCCTTTGTATTTAAATTATTAGTTTTGGAAGGATGGGTTTTCGGAAAATTGAAAGCTGGAACTTATGAATTTTCCCAATCAATGTCTGTCCAGGAAATGATAGATAAATTAGTCAGAGGAGATGTGGTAAAAGAAAAAATTACCATAATCGAAGGGTGGGATTTGAGAGATATTGGGTTCTATTTTGAAAATAAAGGAATATCTCAGACAAAAGAATTGTTTAGGCTGACCGGTTTTCCTGCGGTTGATCATAGGCGATCTCTCGAGTTGTCATACTCAATAGATAATATTTTCGATTCAAAATACGTATTCTTAGAAGATAAACCGGATTACTATAATTTGGAAGGTTATCTTTTTCCTGACACATACGAGATCAATAAGGGAGAATCATTAAATTCGATTATCCCCAAAATACTCGACAATTTTAATCAAAAAGTCTTTACAGGGTTAAAAGATAAAATAGATGCCCAGGATAAATCTGTTTTTGTATTAATAACTATGGCTTCAATGCTTGAAAAAGAGGTCCAATCTTACGAAGACAAAAAGATTGTCTCTGGTATTTTATGGAAAAGATTGGCAAATAAAATGCCTCTACAGGTAGATGCTACGGTTAACTATATTACTGGCAGAAAGGATTCTGGTCCAACGGCAGAGGAGAGACAGATTGATTCTTCATACAATACCTACAAATATAGGGGATTGCCCTTGGGGCCAATTTCTAATCCGGGATTAGATAGTATAAAAGCCGCTATATATCCAAGACAAAGCGATTTTTGGTATTATATTTCAACCCCGGAAGGGGAGACTGTATTTAGTAGAACCTTACAAGAACACAATGAGGCGATTAATAAGTACTTAAGATGATTAAGAAACAGAAGAATGATTTAAAAAGCAAAAAAGCTGCAATTATTATTGCTTTTCGTGATTTCCAAGACGTAGAATACTTAATACCAAAGAGTATTTTGGAAGAAAATGGTATTAAGGTGGATACAATAAGTTCAAAACCCGGCATAGCCATTGGTGCTTATGGATTTGAGGCTGAAATTAACGAGGTGTCGGAAAATTTAGATGTAAATAAGTTTGATGCGATTGTGTTTGTTGGAGGATCGGGTTGCTTAAAGTATCTCGATAATGAAATTTCTTATAAAATAGTACGAGATGTTATTGATTCTAAAAAATTATTAGCTTCAATTTGTATTTCGCCGATTGTTTTGGCGAAAGCAGGTGTGCTTGATGGCAAAAAAGTTACAGTTTGGACCTCTAGCATTGATAAAAATCCGGTTAAAATACTGCGCGACAAGGGAGCTACCTATTTAAATGAGGATGTAGTAGTTGATGGCTTTATTGTTACCGCTTCGGGGCCTTCAGCCGCCGAAGAATTTGGGAAGAGAATAGTCGAGATGTTGAAATAATAAAGTTGACCTTATAGTAATTACGCAGCCCATTTTGGCGGGATCGCTAAAAGAGTTCTGAATCAGCTTGAATTCGCTTGACTCTTGTCTTTATTTAGCTTAAATTAAGATAATGTTTGGTCGTTTGGCTTTGGCCCGTATGCGGCCTAGAAATTAAGGGGAAACGACTAAGAGATTAACTTAAAAGCAAAGGTCGTGATTTTTATGCTCAATATTCATTTCAATACTATTCTATGGAAGCTTATTGTGTAAAATGTAAAGCCAAAAGAGAAATGTCGGATCCAAAAGAGGTAGCAATGAAGGGGAAAGGAGGGAAAGCCAGAAGGGCAATGACCGGAACTTGTCCAAAGTGCGGTACAAAAATGTTCAGGATCATGGGTAACAAGTAAGTACCCATCATAAAGGACAATAATCGAAACAGCTCAAAGTTAAAAGTTTTGACTTTGAGCTGTTTTGAAAGACATGCATTCGGCAAGAAATAGTCTAGAGCCCGCCTTATTGGGATTTTTAATAATTATAAATATTGTTTCATATGGCGTAGCTTTTAATCTTAATCAACAGCCGTTGCTAGAGGTTGATTTTTTCGATGTAGGACAAGGGGATGCTACGCTTCTTAAAACCCCAGCTGGTCATAAAATCTTAATTGACGGAGGTCCTGATTCCACGGTCTCCAGTGGGATAGCTAAGCAATTACCTTTTTGGGATAGAAACATTGACCTTATAATTTTGACTCATCCCGACAGAGATCATATGGCGGGATTAATAGATGTTCTTAAAAGATATGACGCTAAGAACATCTTATGGAATGGGGTGGTAAGAGATACTCCAGAATACAGAGCCTGGATGAGTGTGCTTGAAAAAGAAGGAGCGCATATTTTTATAGCTCAAGCTGGCCAAGTTATTAATTCTGCCAAGAAAAACAATCTCAATTATGTCCGAATCGATATTTTGTATCCCAGCGAAGAGTTAGAAGGATTGGAATTAGAAGATAGCAATGAAACATCTGTGGTTGCTAAATTAAATTTTAAAGACCACACTTTTTTATTTGCTGGCGACATTGGAAATACTACGGAGCAAAAATTAATATCATCAAAAATAGATTTAGATTCAGACATTCTGAAGGTCGCTCATCACGGATCAAGGTTTTCAACTAGTGAGTCCTTTGTTGAGTCGGTAACGCCAGAAATAGCCATAATTCAAGTTGGCAAAAATTCTTACGGACATCCTTCAAATGACGCCTTGGAAAGATTGAAAAGATTTGGTATAGATATTGTGAGAACAGATGAGTCGGGAAGTGTAAAAATTATAAGTGATGGTAAACAATATGCAGTTTCCTATTTTTAAAACAAAAATGGATGGTGGGGGAAAGTTCGATCTGATCGATCCCGAGGTATTGAAAGATTATTTTCAATTTAAAGCCGGTCCGGAAATAGAAAAAATTAGAGAGTATTTAAAAGAATCGGGTTTTGTAATATATCTTTTGGGTAAGAAGAACTCTGGCAAAGGGACATACTCAAAGATGTTCGCAAGTATAGTTGCTCCAGATAAAGTGGAGCATTTTTCAGTTGGAGATATGGTACGTGGCATAGATGAGGAATTAAAAGACGAGAATAAAAGAAAAGAATTGATAAGTTTTTTGGAGAAGAATTATCGAGGAAGATATCCACTCGAGGAAATCATTTCATCTTTAGAAAGTAGAAGCACTCAAAAACTTTTACCCACAGAATTGATATTGGCTCTTACTAAAAGGGAGTTGGCGCAAGGAGAGAAAAGAGCTGTTTTTATAGATGGTTTTCCGCGCGAACTGGACCAGATATCTTATTCTTTGTTTTTTAGAGACTTGATAGGTTTCAGAGACGATCCAGATATTTTTGTCTTAATCGATGTGCCGACTTCTGTAATTGACGCCAGGATAAAATACAGAAGGATTTGTCCGCTCTGTAAAACATCGCGCAATCTAAGATTATTACCAACCTCTAAAGTGAGCTTTGACAAGGCTAAAAATGAATTTCATTTAATGTGCGATAACGCAGACTGTCTCGCTTCGCGAGATCTCTCGAAGGGAGACAAAGAAATTGCATTGGTGCAAAAAGAAGGAGACGAATTAGGAACCGAACCAATAAAAGAGAGACTGGCGTTGGATAAAAAATTAATCGAAATGGCTTTCTCTCTCTACGGAATTCCAAAAGTACTTTTAAGAAATACCATACCCGTGAAAGAAGCCAAAGAAGCGATTAATGATTATGAAATTACGCCGCAATATGATTATGAGTGGGAAGAGAAAGAGGGGAAAGTGATTGTTAAAGAAAGTCCTTGGGTTATTCAGGATGACGACGGTATAGATTCTTACAGTTTGTTACCAGCTCCTGTGGTAGTATCTTTGATCAGACAGGTGTCTGACGCGTTGGGTTTATAGTTTTTGAATGGGGCTTGCCCGGTAGTAGATTTTTGACAGCCACGCCACCTAAGGTGGCGTGTTTTTGGCAACGCCAGTTAAAAATTCACTACCGGGTTGACTCGTTTTCTTGGCGAATGATAAAATATAAATAGCCCTGCCCCGTTAGAAGTATTGTCACAAGTGGGCGGTGCCTCATTAGAAGTTATCTGTTGTTTGAATATGATAATTTCTAACGGGGCCCTGCTTATTTCTAGTTAATTCTGGGATAAAATAATTTTTTGGGAGCTTGAAATGTTCTGTCGCCGTGGCGATAGGCTAAAGCGCCCACCTGGAATTTTTCCAGAAGAACTTTCTAGAAGTGAAGCGGGGCTACAAAAACCCCGCCCTCTATGCCAAACGTCTTTATGTGTTTATTGGAGCTGGGCTTAGAGGGCGGGGTTTTTTGATGGCTTGATTGAAAATATGTACTAATGGTGTAAGCTGTATTTAGAAATTTGATTAGGGGATTACAGAGATTGTTGTGTATAGTTTTTTTAAATAGAACCCCCTTTCCTCCTCTTAAAGAGCAGCATGGCATCAGTCATGCTGCTTATCATTTTTAGGGTGGTATTATTGTTTTCTTTGGTTTCTTGTGGTATCTTGTTTCTACAAAGGAGCTTTCGCTATGAACATGAACAAGAGTCATTTCGAAGCGGAAGGTCAAGAAGAAGAAGAGAGAAGGAAAAAATTCTTCGGGCGCATCTTGAAAAAGGCGCGTCTTATAAGGGGCAAGTCTCAAAGGGATCTTGCTTTTAGCGCTAAGGTCGATGCGGGTTATTTAAGCCGTATTGAAAACGGTCGTCGTAACCCTCCATTGCCAAGAATTATACTCAAGCTAGCGACGGCTCTCGATATCGATTCTGTTCTTTTGATGATGGCTGCGGGTTATCTTAAATACGATCCAGTAAGCAACACCAAATTAACAGAAGAAGACATCATTATTAAAATAGAGAGGTCGCTAATGAAAAAGGGAACGTAATCGTAATTCTACGCTCTCGCCGGGCATTATAGTCCGGCCTTTTGTTTTTGATGGCGTAAATTATTTTGTCGGGATATCCTAAATTTGGATGACTATATTTCTATTGACAATAACTCAATACTTTGCTATAATTAATATATGCTCTTAAAATTTAAATAAGGACCAATATTACAAAAAAAACAGAAAAAGGAGGTCCGTAATGCATTTCTTAGCTGATAGTTTGGGTTTCCTGAACCTACAGGGCAAACCGCCCGTAGCCGATGCAGGACTAAAGCTGGATCTCGCTCATGTCACATCTGCTCCTCCATGGTGCAAAACCACAGAGGATATCCTTAAAGCTCACAATAGCTTTAAGGAGTGTATTTTGAGCCAGGATCAGCTTTATCCCGTGTTGAGATCAGCAGATCTCAACCGTGACGAGGGGACAGGAGTCATATTTGGACTTCAATCGCCACCATACGATGGCGGTGAGGCTTCGATCAGACGTCTCTACGATGCGGGCGTGCGAATCATGCAGCTCGCGTATCAGGAAAATTCTCCCTACGGAGGGGGGTTCCTGGAACCCGAAAGAGATCTTTCGCCTACTGGTAGGGAATTTATCTTGTTCTGTTTACAGAACAAGATAATTGTCGATCTGTCGCATGCTAGTCATTTGACGGTGCGATCGGCGTTGAAAGTCGCAAGGAGAGGCGTGTTTGTTTCTCATACCGGATGCTATGATGTGTATCGTCATTATCCGAATCCGCATCCTACCGCAGGATTGCGAAATTTGCCCGACGATCTGTTGAGGGGTATCGTAGATAAGGGCGGAGTAGTAGGACTCTATACTCTTACTTTCGCTCTCCATCCGGAGGATGATTCTATTGAGCCCTTCTTTCAGCACCTCGATCATCTGATCGGTGTGTGTGGCGAAAACGCGGTCGCGGTTGGTTCTGACGGAGTTTATGTCTATCAGGATCCCGAAGTTGCTGCAAAGCAGTTTGGGTTCATGAAAGACAAGTTGGATCCTGCCGGCGAGATGGGAGCGAGATTCCCAGATCAGCCAATGGTCTTAAATTCTCCCAAGAGGATGGAATATCTTTTTGAGGCAATCTCAGAGAGGTATTCTGTTGCAATCGCTGAAAAGGTTTGCGGGAAGAATCTTCGCAGATTTTTCCTAGAAAATCTTTAAAGCCAAAATCCTTGGAATAATATCCCTAAGCAATAGCTCGGGGATTTTTGTTGTCGGGATGACGGGAGTTCTTATTTGCTTTTTGTCGGGCCAGTGGGAGTTGAACCCACCGTCACACCCACCCCAAGGGTGCATGTTACCGCTACACTATGGCCCGTTTATTTTTTACAAAATTACAATTTTTTAATTATTTGTGGATATTCCTTGGCAAGTTCTACGATATAGCGGACTCCGGTGCCGGCAGCACCTTTCGCCAAAAACTCTCCCTCGGCTGTGGTCATTCTTGGGGCAATGTCAATGTGGGCCCAAGGAGCGTTATCAATGAATTGTTCTAAGAATTTAGCGCCATGAATAGCCCCCCCGGCTCTTCCGGTTTTACCAAGATTAGCAACATCTCCAAGAGTTCCTTTTATATCCAATAAATATTCGTCCCAGAGAGGCAACGGCCAGACATAATCTCCGCACTTGTCGCCAATATCAATAAGCTTATCTTGTATCTTGTTTTGATTGGTGAATATGGCAGAGCAATAATTTCCTAAAGCAACCAAAGCTGCTCCGGTTAAAGTTGCAAAATCAACCATGAGTCCGGGGTTGTATTTTTTGGCTCCATAATAAAGCGCATCAGCCAAAATAATTCTGCCTTCGGCATCAGTATTGATTACCTCTATTGTTTTGCCAGACATCGTTTTAAGTATATCGCCGGGGTGATAACTTGAACCAGAAGGCATATTTTCAACAGCCGGAATTAATCCTATCGCATTAATGGGAAGTTTTAGTCTGGCAATGGCCGCTATTCCATGGATAACCGCCGATCCTCCAGACATATCCATATGCATTTCGTAGATTCCTTGTTCAGATTTCAAATTTAAACCGCCAGTATCAAAGGTCACTCCCTTGCCAACCAAGACAAGTGGTTTTCGCAATTCGCGTAGCGAATCTCTCCTCAAGATGCGGTCTTTTTTTGGTATGCCCTTGTATTCGATGACGATAAAATAAGGTTTTTCCAGAGATCCTTTAGCAACTCCTAAAATTCCTCCCATTCCTAATTTTCGCATTTCCTTTTGTCTCAATGTTTTTATGTGAAACCCGTTAGTTTTTGCCGCCTTTGCTGCTGCTTCGGCGAGCCTAGCTGGCGTCATGTCTCCACCTGGCGTATTAGATAGATTTCTGCAAAGATTTGTCTCCTCCCCGATGATGATCCCTTCTTTTATACCGGCTTGTATTTCCGAAATTGATTGTTTGGAGACAAGATTTACATTTTTGATTTTTGACCATCCTCCTTTTGGTTCTTCCTTATATTTATTAAATTCGAAATCTGCCAATAAGGTATTGATTGTAAAATTCTTAGCAGCTTCTTTTGTGCTGCTTCCAAAATCTTTATCCAAACAAGTTGTAAACGATTCTATCTTATTGTTTTTGGCGTATTGTATGAATAAGCGGGGGATTAAATGAATTTTTCTTTCATTCCATTTTGCCTTGTCTCCCAAGCCAAATAGAACCACTTTTGAAGGGTTTTTGCTGGATAGCCAGAGAGATTTTATTTCTCCTTCCTCTTTTTTGAATTCGTCTTTAGAGAATTGCAATATCAGCTTTTTAATATCAGAAGGAAGATCCATGAAAAGACCATCTTTCTCTATTTTATCCTCCTTGAAAAATCCAAAGAATAATCCTTCGGCTTTGATATCTTTTGTTGAAACGCAGTTGATCTGCATAAATTATTGAGCTTTCAACTTTGTTTTGTTGTGTATTTTTTTAATACATTGGGCACAAGCCTTCACTCTTTCGCTCGTCTTTAACTTGACCCATTGGAGATTGGGATGTTGTCTCCTTTTGACGGTAGGGTTATATTTCCCAGCCCTTAGCCTGGATCTTCGCCATACCACCTGCGAAGTTTTACCACAAATAGCGCACTGTCTCATAATGATAAACGATTTAGAAGTTGAGATGACGAGGAAAGCATTACGGACCCAGCCGCCTAAGTTAGATTTTACTCCACCAAACATTTGTTGCTGGGGAGTAATAGTCGCGGCTGGAATGTTTCGTCAAGAAGATAATTAAGCCGACGACGTGCTTTCTGAATTATCACAACTTCGATTTGTAAGTTGTTCAATTGCGACTACCATAACACTTTAACAGGAATTTCGTTTTTTTTCAAGAATGTATTATACTAAGACAATAAAATCATGGATTTTAGTTTTGTATTTATAATTTTGGTTTTGCTGTTCTCGGTTGTCTTGCATGAGGTTTCTCATGGCGTAATCGCAAACCATCTCGGGGATTCTACGGCTAAGAACCTTGGCCGCCTTACTCTAAATCCTATTCCACACTTAGATTTATTCGGGTCGATTCTTCTGCCTTTGTTTTTGGTGCTGGTCGATGCGGGAATTGTGTTTGGTTGGGCAAAGCCAGTGCCGGTTAATCCTTTTAATCTGCGAGACCAAAAATATGGTTATGCAAAAGTAGCATTGGCCGGCCCAGCATCTAATTTGTCTTTGGCCTTAGTGTTTGGATTGATTTTGCGATTTTTGCCAGATAATTTTTTTAACCCAAGCCTATTTTTTATATTGACCTATATTGTTTTTATAAATATTATTCTGGCGGTTTTTAATTTGGTGCCCATACCGCCATTAGACGGTTCGCATGTTCTTTTTGCGGTTCTGCCGGACACAATGAACGATGCGAAACATTTTCTTTCGCGCTACAGCTTCGTTATCTTCTTCGTTGTATTATTTCTTTTCTTTGATTGGATAATTTTAGCAACCAACTTTATTTTCAAAGCCATTACGGGTTTTGCCGCGTTTTAATATTACCCATTGACACAATTTTTGTTATAATGGATTTATTAGTATGATCTTCAATAAATTTCCCAGAAAAATTTTCTCGATAGCTATAGTCGGTATAATTATTTTATCGATTTTTATCTTTTTCAATGAAAGAACGTCCAATAAGGTTGAGGCCGGGCCTATTAACGAGCATAACGTATGGGGTTTTGCTTGGTCGGGAGAAGATGATAATGGTGATAATGTAGCCGATTCTATGATTGGGTGGATAAATTTCAATAATTGCCGTATTCATAATCCTGGTCCCCCCGAATCTTTGACCGATTGTAAGCCAACGAAATACGGTGTTCGTATAGACACTAATACGGGAATGTTTTCTGGATATGCATGGGCATCAACAGGGCCTGACGCTAGCGGCAATCCTACGGGTGTTGGCTGGATTCAATTTAATCCAAGCGGTCCGTATCCAGCCGGGCCAAATTATTCGGTTTGTGTAGATTTGCCAAGCGCAAGTGGGCAACCATGCGAAGACCTTAATGATTATGAAGTTGCTGGCTGGGCAAGGGCTTACCGCGCAGTTAATCCTGAAGGGCAGACGCTCGGCGGTTGGGATGGTTGGATTAAATTTAGAGGCACTACCCAAGACGGTAATAATTACGGTGTTTATATTGACACAGCTACAACCCCTGCGAGCTTTAGGGGTTATGCTTGGGGTGGGGACGATTCTTTGAGCGAAGCAGTTGTAGGGTGGATTAAATTTAGCGGTATTACACAAGATGGTAATGATTATGGCGTATATACCAATCTTGGAGCAACCGTTAGTACGCCACCAACAGTTGTTGCTAATGGGGTAACTGGAGATTTCTGTGCTCAATCACCAACAGGGAATGCCAGATTTAATTGGACTTATACTCCTGGCTCTGGTGGTGCGCAGAATCAATATCATTTACAGGTATATGATGTTTCGATAGATCCAGATAATTCTCCTTCAACTGTCGATATTACTTCTTTACCGGGCAATTCGTCATCTTTCTCGAACGTTAATGTTAAAACCGCACCAGGAGCGAACGAATTAAGTTATAACGCCGAATATTGCTGGAGAGTCGAAGTCTGGGATGGTGATGGGAATAAGTCTGAATGGAGCTTGCCTACTTGTCTTGGAGGAGGCGAATTGATAGATGCAGGGTCTTTATTGGGCACGCGCTTTAGAACTCCAAGATTCCCTTATCCTTCGGTAGATTTTCATTGGGATCCAGATCCTGTTGTGGAAAGTCAAGTAGTCCAATTTTGTTCAGTTCAAGAAGTTATAAATATAAATATCGATAATCCGCCTGTTGGCCCAGGACCTGAAGATTATTCTTATAACGAATCTTGTCCGATCGATCCAACCAAAGTAACCAAATGCTACAATGACCTTAGCGGTAATGGAGATGGTGCTTTATGCTCTATTTGGTCATGGCTTATTCCCGATCCGGCCAATGATTTTCAATATGGTTTTGGATCTGGTAGTACAGCAAAGAATCCTTATGGTAAATTTTCTGTGGGTGCTCTTGTCTCGCCTCAAAATGTTACTTTGAGGGTCGGAGAAGATAATGGCCAAAGCGGTCTTTACAGTTGTCGTTTTACTAAATCCCTGACGGGTGGCGGCTTGCCATTGCCTAAATGGAGAGAGATATCGCCATTCTAGGGAATAGAAGTTAGAATTTAGAAAGTAGAAAGTAGAAAATAGAAGAAGATAGATGGAGGAAGGGCGCAAATGCGTCTCTTTCTTTTTATGCTCAAAAGAGTAAAATACTGATTATGAGTTTGCTGAACAAAATTTAAGAATGAAATTTTGAATTAAAATTTTAATATGAGTTTTTTGAACAAAATTTAAATATGAGATTTCTAAATAAAATCTTTGGCGATGCCAACGAAAAATATCTTAAAAACCTGCGGCCGATTGTTGTAAGGATTAATTCTTTTGAGGAAGAATTCAAAAGTTTTTCGGAGGAACAATTAAAGAATAAAACTGCAGAATTTAAGGAAAAAATTGCTAAAGGCGAGAATCTGGATGATATTTTGCCAGAAGCCTTTGCGTTAACAAGAGAAGCTGCCAAGAGAGTGTTAAATCAGCGCCACTTTGATGTGCAGTTGGTTGGTGGTATTGTTTTGCATCAAGGCAAAATCGCAGAAATGAAAACAGGAGAAGGAAAAACGCTAACTGCTACTTTGCCTTTGTATTTAAATGCTCTTGATGGAAAAGGTTGTCATTTGGTTACAGTTAATGATTATTTAGCAAAGAGAGATGCGGTTTGGATGGGACAGATATTTTATGCGTTGGGATTATCAACAGGATGTATAGTCCATGATACGGCTTTTGTTTATGATCCAGAACATCTTGAAGCGCGAAACTTAAAACATGATACAGAGAATATTGGTAATGATCTTCAAGCTTCAAGCTCCAAGATTCAGGATAAAGAACGAGATACCATCGGAGGCTTTAAGGCATTTGAGAGTTATTTAAGGCCGGTTTCGCGCAGAGAAGCATACGAAGCCGATATCACTTACGGAACCAACAATGAATTCGGATTCGATTACTTGAAAGACAATATGGTTTATAGCTTGGAACAAAAATCTCAAAGAGATTCTCATTTTGCCATAGTTGATGAGGTTGATTCTATCCTTATTGATGAGGCCAGAACTCCCTTGATAATTTCAGCTCCAGATCAAGAAAGTTCAAAATGGTACCAAGAATTTGCCAGGATTGTGCCAAAGTTAAATTCAGAAGTGGATTATGAAATAGACGAAAAGAGCAGGGCAGTTTCTTTAAGCGAGTCCGGCATTGCAAAAATCGAAAAAATCTTGGGCGTACAGAGTATTTACGAAGAAAAGGGCATAAAATATTTACATCATCTAGAACAAGCCATGAGGGCGCAGGCCATTAATCCAAAAGATGGGAGACCTTTGTTTTCTAAAGACAGAGATTATATCGTAAAAAATGGACAGATTATTATTATTGATGAATTTACCGGTAGATTGATGCCGGGACGCAGGTGGTCTGGCGGTTTACATCAAGCCATTGAAGCAAAAGAAGGAGTTCAGGTGCAGCCAGAAAGTTTAACCTTAGCCTCTATTACTTTTCAAAACCTTTTCAGGATGTATAAGAAAATAGCCGGTATGACCGGTACTGCCGCCACCTCTGCCGAAGAGTTCCATAAGGTTTATGGATTAGAGGTGATCGTTGTTCCGTCAAATAAACCAATGGTAAGGAATGATATGGCAGATTTAATTTTCAAGACAACACAAGGAAAGTTAGAAGCTGTCGTAAAAGAAATAAAAGAAAGACATCAAAAGGGACAACCAATATTGGTTGGCACTAGGTCGGTTGAAAAAAATGAATATCTCGGCAAACTCTTGGAAAGAGAGGGAATTCCTCACCAAATTCTAAATGCCAAAAATCACGAAAGAGAAGGAGAAATTATTGCTCAGGCTGGAAAACCGGGCGCTGTTACTATAGCAACTAATATGGCAGGCCGTGGCGTTGACATAGTGCTTGGTGGAAATCCTTCTTTCGAGGAAGAAGCTAGCAAGGTTCGCGAAACCGGAGGTTTGTATATTGTTGGAACAGAAAGACATGAGGCAAGACGAATCGATAATCAGCTTCGAGGTCGAGCTGGCAGACAGGGAGATCCGGGCGCTTCTAGATTTTTCGTTTCTTTGGATGATGATTTGATGAGAATTTTTGGTGGGGACAGAATAAAAGCAATGATGGAAACATTAAAAATCCCCGAGGACCAGCCGATTGAAGCAAAACTGATTTCTGGCGCCATTGAATCAGCTCAAGCAAAAATTGAAGGGATGAACTTTGATTTGAGGAAACATTTATTGGATTATGACGATGTCTTGAATAAACACAGAGAGATTATTTACAAGAAGAGATTAGAGTTTTTGGAAACAAAAGATTTTAAACTAAAACTAGAAAATTTATTAAAAACAGAAGAAGAGAAAAAAGCTTTTGCCGAAAAAGAAAAAGAATTGGGAGAAAAATTTAATGAAGTGGCTAAATTCGTTTGTTTGAAAGTAATTGACGCTTTATGGTTGGAACACTTGGAAGGTATGGATTACATTAGAGATTCAGTTCGCCTAAGAGCTTACGGACAGCAAGATCCTTTGGTTGAATACAAAGCAGAATCACACAAATCTTTTAAGCAGTTGCTTTCGGTAATGGATAACAACATCATGAATATGATGTTAAGAGTGAGTTTGGTGCCGCATCAACATGCTGAATATAATCATAATAGGGTTGTACAAGGCGGAGAGAAAAAAGTAGGGCGCAATGATCCTTGTCCGTGCGGTTCTGGAAAGAAATTCAAGAAGTGTCATGGAAAATAATTTCCGTAGTAAGTTTTTTCATATTTTCGGCGCTATTTTGTTGATTGTGGGCGCTTTTTTGTTTGTGCCCCAAAAAATACACAAAGAAGAAATTTCAAAATCGAGCATGGTTATTCAGGATATTGCCGAGTCAGAGCCTGAAGTATCTGATGATAGTCAACCAATTACCTTATTATTTGTCGGAGACGTTATGTTATCCCGGGGAATTGGTCAGATTATGGTTAAGAAGAATGATTGGAGGCACCCATTCTTACAGATAGCTGATCTTTTGAATGGTGCTGATATTACGATTGGCAATTTGGAAAGTCCTATTTCTGAAAGAGGAACAAGGATGGGAAGTATTTATTCTTTTAGGGCGGATCCCCGGGCAATAGAAGGCCTTTTGTATGCAGGTTTTGATGTGCTTTCGATCGCAAATAATCATATCTGGGATTATGGCGCGGACGCTACCACAGACACAATATCTTTGCTTGATAATGTTGGTATCGGCGTGGTTGGTGGAGGTATGGATTACGAAAAAGCACACCAGCCTTTTGTAAAAGAAATGAAAGATACCAGAATTGCTTTCTTGGGATATACTAATTTAGTGCCGCCGTCAACAACTTTTAGCGCCTCAAAACCAGCAATTGCTTTCTTGGATGTGGATCAAATTGTTTCTGATATAAAAGAAGCCGAAAGAGCTGCTGATTTGGTTGTCATTATTTTACATTGGGGTAATGAATACGAGACGATTCAGAGCATCGATCAAGAGAAAATAGGAAAAGCGTTAATAAATAGTGGGGCTAAATTGGTCATTGGTCATCACCCTCATGTAGTTCAACCGGTTGAAGAATATGACGAAGGATTTATTGCGTATAGTCTGGGTAATTTTGTTTTTGACCAAAATTTTTCTCCGGAAACCAAAAAAGGCCTTATTTTGAAAGCGGTAATAAAAGATAAGGAAATTATTAATATAGAAAAGCTAGGGATCAATTTTTCTCCGTCATTCCAGCCTTATTTGGTCTCTGGTCTTGGTAAGGATTAGGCATTTTTGTTTAAAGAATTTAAAATAAGGTATATCCTTTGGACAGGAAAGAAAAAGCATTATGGCAAACATAGAAAGGTTTAAGCTCATTCCGTCTGTTTACGCTCTTTTTGTCAAGGAAGGAAAAATTTTATTATCTCGGAGGTATCAGACAGGATACGAAGACGGTAATTATGGTTTGCCATCTGGGCATGTGGATGGTGGAGAGACGATGAGAGACGCTTTGGCCAGAGAGATGTATGAAGAGGTGGGAGTTGAGATTGATAAAAATGATTTAGATCTTGTTTTAACCATGCACCGACAGTGTGGAGATCATGAACGAATCGATTTATTTTTTGTCGTAAAAAACTGGGAAGGCGAATTAAAAAATATGGAGCCAGAAAAATGTGATGATTTTTCATGGTTTCCTCTAAATCAATTACCAGAAAACACTGTTTTATATATTCGGGAAGCAATAAGTTATTTTTCGAAGAAAACAAATTATTGCGAGTTTGGGTGGTAGGGCGTATCAATAAATTTTATTAAATCTTCATTATTGTAATTTAAACCATGCTAGGATTTAGAAGAATTTACGAAAGAAAATTAAAGCAATATTTAGAATCAATACATTTCCAGGGCGGAGATGTTTTAGATGTTGGTTGCGGGCAGGGACAATATTCAGATATTTTTAAAAATAATAATTACCTTGGCATAGACATAGATACAAAAGCGATAAATTATGCCCGGAAAAAATATAATAATTCCCGATTTGAAATTATGGATATGACAAAGATCGATTTACTAGATAGCTCTTTTGATTTTGTGTTTTCTGTTGCTGTATTGCATCATTTAGAAGACGGAGATCTTCTAGTGGCGCTAAAAGAAATATTACGCGTTACGAAAAATAAAGGTCATATTTGGATAGTGGATATTGTTTTGCCGCCATCTCTTAATTTTCTAGCTTATCCTTTTTTCTATATAGATAAAGGAGCGAAAATAAGAAGCTTCCAAAAATTAAGCCAGATGTTATCTGGCACATTTAAGATAAAATCTAGCAGACTAGAAAGATTCTATGTTTTTGGCATAGCGTTATTTGAAATAGAAAAAATATAACAAGTTTTGAAATAGGAGTGCTTGACAGGATTGGTATTATTTGTTATACTGTAAATAGCACAAACAATGGAGGCTCGCTATGAAAGTACAAGTTTTTGGAACTATGATTGCTTTGCTGGGCCTGATGATAATAATCATTCTGTCTCTTCCGCCGGGATGGATCATTCAGGACTTCCTAGTTATTCCGTCAAAATCGATCTATGTTGATTTGTACGGAGCAGACATGGGTATCAAATATGCATGGTATGCAAAAGTTATCATGATATTTGCATATATCCTTGTCGTACTGGGATTGATCAGTCTTCGATCGGGATTCAAAAGAAGCGGAGGATGATTTATTGTCAATCAAAAATTCGGACTGCCACAAGGCGGTCTTTTTTATTTCTTTTACTTCTATCAATCTATAGTACAAAATATGCAGGTGTGTATTTTGTACTATAGTGGTTATTGGTAGGGTGGACCCGGTAGTGAATTTTGGACCGGCGCCACGCGTCAGAAACCCGCCGCTTTTAGTGGCGGGGCTGTCCAAAATCTACTACCCGGGTGGATTTATTATTTTTTTTGTTGTATGATTGTTTATCGTCAAAATTTTTAAAAAATGCAGAAGCAAAGAGTTTATACAATAGTCTTTTTTATTTTAGTCCTGGCATTTTTTGTCGGGAATTTTAGCTATCCAAATTACTTCAACAAATCAGTAGACTTCTTAAATGCTAAATTTAACTGGCAGGTTCCGCACTTCTGGAATGTGCCTTTTAAATTAGGTTTGGATTTGCAGGGTGGTTCTCATCTATTATACGAGGCGGATTTGTCGCAAATTGCAGAAAAAGAAAGAGGACAAGCAATGGAAGGATTAAGAGATATCATTGAAAGAAGGGTAAACTTTTTTGGCGTTGCAGAGCCTTTAGTGCAAGTGCAAAATGCCGGAGATAAATACAGATTGATAGTTGAATTAGCTGGCGTGATTGATCCTGCTGAAGCTGTAAAACAAATAGGGCAGACTCCATTTTTAGAATTTAAAGAGCAAAAATCCCAAGAAGAATCTCAAAAAATCCTAGATAAGGCCAAAGAGCTTGAGGGAAAAACACCTGAAGAAGCGCAGAAGATAGAGAATTGGGAATCGGCACTTGAGGATCCTTATTTTAAATCCACTTCGTTGACCGGGAGATATCTCAAAAAAGCAGAAATAGGTTTCGAACAAAATGCCCCAAAGCCCTTAATTTCGATTGAATTCAACGACGAAGGATCGAAGCTTTTTGAAGAATTGACCCAAAATAACATTGGCAAGCCCATAGCTATTTATATAGACGGAGTTTTGATCTCGGCTCCAGTAGTACAAAGCAAAATCGTTGGCGGTAAAGCGCAAATTACAGGTAATTTCGATATTAAATCAGCTCAAGAGCTGGCCAGAAATCTTAATGCGGGAGCTTTGCCATTGCCAATTACTCTTATCTCTCAAGAATCCGTTGGTCCAGTTTTGGGTAAAATTTCCCTAGAGAAATCATTGAAGTCTGGATTTATAGGATTTCTAGCGGTGATAATGTTTATGGTAATCTTTTACCGCCTGCCTGGTATCCTAGCTTCTTTAGCGCTGATTATTTATATTGCTATTATTCTTGCTTTATTCAAGCTCATTCCTGTTACTTTAACATTGGCAGGTATAGCCGGTTTCGTTTTATCTATCGGTATGGCGGTTGATGCTAATATTCTTATTTTTGCCAGAATGAAAGAGGAATTCGCTGAAGGAAAGAATTTCACTATTTCTCTCGCGGAAGGTTTTTCTCGCGCTTGGCCGTCAATCCGAGATAGCAATATTACAACGATTATTACTTCATTGATTTTATTTGGTTTTGGAACGGGGTTCGTTAAGGGTTTCGCTTTTACTTTGATAATCGGAGTTTTAATTAGTATGTTTTCGGCAGTTTTTATTACAAGATATTTTCTAAAACTATTTGATGGTAGCAAAATTGAAAAAAGTAAATGGCTTTGGCAATAAAGTTAAAATGGCTTTGGAGGTAAAATTATGAATATAAACTTTCTAAAATATCGAACACTCTATTATATTCTCTCTGGCGTTTTGATTGTTTCAAGTTTGGCGCTCGTTTTAGTTTTTGGTTTAAAGATGGGCATTGATTTTACCGGCGGCAGTATAATGGAATTAGTATTTGACGGCCAAGTTCCGTCCAATGAGTCTATAGAAAGTAGCTTGGCCGATCTTAATTTGGTAGAAATTATTATTCAGCCAGCTGGTGAGAATAGACTGATCTTAAGATTTGGGCATATTGAAGAATCAACTCATCAGGAGATATTAAAAAAAATAGAAGGTGAAACCGAGCAAAGCTTTGAGGCAATTGGGCCAACGATTGGAAAAGAATTAACAGGTAAAACAAGAACGGCAACTATCCTTGCTTTGTTGGCGATAGCTTCTTATGTTGCTTTCGCGTTTAGAAGAGTTTCTTATCCTGCTAAATCTTGGCAATACGGTTTGGCTACTTTGGTGGCTCTTTTCCACGATATTATCATTCCTCTTGGAGTTTTTGCGATCTTGGGGGAATTTTACAATGTAGAAATTAACATTCCTTTCGTTGCTGCCCTGTTAACAGTTCTCGGTTTTTCCGTGCATGATACTATTGTTGTTTTTGATCGTATTCGCGAAAATTTATTGAAAAGAACAGCTGTATCTTTTGGAGACGTTGTCAATCAAAGCTTAAATCAGACATTAGTTCGCTCGATTAATACCGTCCTAACAACCCTTCTCGTTCTATTCGCTATTTATTTTTTCGGCGGAGAAAGCTTAAAATACTTTTCCTTGGCGCTAATCATAGGAATTGTTTCAGGTGCTTATTCGTCTATCTTTATTGCCAGTCCTTTGATTTTTAGTTGGGTGAACAGCAAAGAGGGAAAAAGAAAGTAGTTGGGGCGGAGTCGCCTTGCGACTTCTATGCTTGGTAAACAAATTTCCACAGATGGCTTCTAACGGGGTTGACCCCGTTAGAATCCCGCGATAGCTGTTGCGCACACAAAGGACATAAGGCGTTCAGCCGCCATAACGGCTATTGTCTTTAAATCAACATATTTCCACAGATGGCTTCTAACGGGGTTGACAACTCCTTTATAAAATGCTTAAATGCGTTTAACGAGTATAAATGAGTATATTATAGAAAAAAGTATTATGGCTAAAATAAATTTTCAAACTATTTGTTCGGATTTAATTAAGAATTTACCTGACAAGGGCAAAGAAGTTATTGTCAGGCGTTTTGGCTTGGATGGATTACATAGGGAAACCCTAGATGCGATCGGGCAAGACCATGGTATTACCAGAGAAAGAGTCCGTCAGATTCAAGAAGTCGCAATGTCAAAGATTGATGATGGGGTGCAAAAATATCAATCGGTTTTTGATGGTTTTGAAAGAGAGATTCGTTCCCACGGCGGGCTAAAAAAAGAATCTATCTTGCTCGGTATTCTTGGAGATGGAGATAACCAAAACCAAGTTTTCTTTTTGCTAACCCTGGGAAAACCCTTTGCTAGATTTACTGAATCAGACGATTTCCATACTTTTTGGACCACAGAGCAAAAGCCAATGGATGGTTTGAAAAAAACCGTAAGCGCTTTTTATAAATTCTTAAACAAAAACAAGAAACCAATTTCTTTGCAGGATACTTCTGTGAAGAAAGATTTCGGTAAAAATTTGAAAACCGAGCATTTACAATCTTACTTAGAAGTATCAAAGAATATCCAAAGTAATCAGGAGAATCTTTGGGGGCTAAAGGAATGGCCAGAGATTAATCCAAGAGGGATTAAAGATAGGGCTTATCTGGCTTTCAAGAAAGAACAAAGGCCTTTGCATTTTCAGGAGGTGGCAAGGCTAATTGGAGACAGCGCCAATATTCAAAGCGTTCACAATGAGCTAATTAGGGATGCAAGGTTTGTATTGGTTGGCAGGGGTCTTTATGCTTTGAAAGAAATGGGGTATATGCCCGGGGTAGTGAAAGATGTTATAATGAATATTCTTAAGAAATCACAAAAGCCCCTTACTCCCCAAGAAATAGTTGCAGAGGTATCGAAACAAAGGATTGTGAAGGAGAATACCATCCTTATTAATTTAAACAATAAAAAATTCTTTTTAAGAAATCAGGAGGGGAAATATAGCTTCGTCAAAGGGGTGAGATCAATATAATGTCTTTTTTCCCGCCAGAATTTTTGAGCTTAATATCTCCAGTTTTGCCATTCTTGAATGAATTCTGGAAAGTTTTTGAGGTTTGGTGGTGGGTCTTCCCGCCATTTTTACTTTGGGGAACTTTTAAATATCAATATATCTTTTGGAGAAATGTTGTATGGGATTCTACTGTTAAGAAAATTATTCTAGAAATAAAACTACCAGAGATTATTGAAAAGCCCATAAAGGCAATGGATTATGTTCTTGCTGGATTTCATGCCATACACGACGTTACGGTATGGCGGGAAAAATACATAGAGGGGCAATTTCAGCTTAGTATTTCTTTAGAAATAGCCAGCATTGATGGAAAAATTCATTTTTTTATTCGGCTGCCAGAAATTTTCCGTGATGTTATTGAGTCCAATATTTATTCTCAGTATCCAGAGGTAGAAATTATACAGGTAGAAGATTATACAAAGCAAGTGCCTATGGATATCCCAAATAGGGATTGGGATCTATTTGGAATGAGCTGGGAATATACTAAGAATTCAGGATATCCATTAAAAACATACCTTGCATTTGAAAACGAAGCAGAGAGAACGGAGGGAAAGATGGTAGATCCTTTGTCTGGATTATTAGAGGCCTTGGCGACTTTAAATCCTGGCGAACAGGCATGGTTGCAAATTATTTGTAGGCCCATTCGAGAGAGCGATACTCCTTGGATCAAAGAAGCTATAAAGGAAAGAGATAGATTGGTTAGAAGGCCAGAAGCCCCACCGCCACCCCCACCAATGATTACGGAAGCGGTACAGGTAGTTGTGACTGGGAAGCCAACGGCGATGAAAGAGGCGGAGAAAGATGTTATTCCTCCGGAAATGAAATTGACCCCTGGAGAAAGAGAAATAGTACAGGCGATCGAGCAAAAGATTTCGAAGTTTGCTTACAGCTGTCACGTTAGAACAATATATCTTGGCACAAAAGACGCTTTTTTCAAGCCGAGGTCGCGCGCTATCTACGGTTTTTTCAAAGCGACTTCTAGTGAAAACTTAGGAGGTTTAAAACCAATGAAAATAACAATGACAAAGTCAAAAGAAATTTGGCTTTGGTTTTTGGATAAAAGATTAACTTTCCTCAAGAAGAGAAAATTAATCAGGTATTATCGAGGTAGATGGACCCCTTTTTTTCCGCGCCCGGGAGGAACATATATTTTAAACACGGAAGAATTAGCCACCCTGTATCATTTCCCGAGTGCGGGCGTTGCTCCAACGTCTTCGGTTGAAAGAGTTGAAACAAGAAAAAGAGAAGCTCCTAGCGGATTGCCAATAGAATAAACGCAGTGAATCGTTGAAACAAATAATTTTTAGAAAATGGACGAAAAAATGGACGAGAATAACGATATAAATTTTTTTGGAATAACAACGTTTCGGAATCAGAGACGTAAGTTTGGCATTAAAACTGATGACAGGAGAAGACATGTTTATATTGTTGGAAAGACCGGTATGGGAAAGACCGCTATGTTGGAAAATATGGTGGTGCAAGATATTCAGGCTGGTCGCGGTGTCGGTTTTGTTGATCCG
The DNA here is from genome assembly GCA_964518135.1 of uncultured Candidatus Saccharibacteria bacterium. GTDB lineage: Bacteria > Patescibacteriota > Minisyncoccia > Minisyncoccales > 2-12-FULL-40-12 > 2-12-FULL-40-12. The sequence goes on along the minus strand of CAZFEY010000004.1, from coordinate 6,892 downwards.
CATGGAGAGGCGGCAGAAAAATTACTTGATTTTATTCCATCCAGCAGGGTTAACGATGTTATTTATTTCAACCCGGCCGATCTAGAATGCCCGATTGCCTTTAATGTAATGGAAAAAGTAGATCCGGCACATAGGCATTTAGTGGCTTCAGGTCTTATGGGCGTTTTTAAAAAAATCTGGCCCGATGTTTGGTCGCCCCGTATGGAATATATTTTAAATAATTCTATACTGGCTCTCTTAGAATATCCGGGTTCTACGCTTTTGGGTGTGAATAGAATGTTAGGGGATCCTGAATATAGAAAAAAAGTAGTTGAAAGAATAACAGATCCGGTAGTTAAAGCTTTCTGGACAACAGAATTCGCGCGTTATTCCCAGCGATACGAGACAGAAGCTACGGCCGCTATCCAGAACAAGGTGGGACAGTTTATTTCAGCGCCTTTAGTTAGAAATATTATCGGGCAAACAAGATCGAGTATTAATATGAGAGACGCGATGGATCAAGGGAAAATTCTTATTCTTAATTTGTCGAAAGGAAGAATTGGAGAAGATAATTCTTTGTTATTGGGAGCCCTTTTGATTACGAAATTGCAATTGGCCGCAATGTCCAGAGTAGATATTCCCGAAGATGATAGAAAAGATTTCTTCTTATACGTTGATGAATTTCAAAACTTCGCCACAAGAAGTTTTATCAATATTTTGTCTGAAGCAAGAAAGTATCGCCTTTGTTTAATTTTGGGGCATCAATACATAGCGCAGATGGAAGAAGAAGTTGGAGATGCTGTTTTTGGAAATGTGGGCACTTTAATTACTTTTCGGGTTGGCGCTGAAGATGCAGAGTTTTTGGAAAAAGAATTTATGCCCCAGGTTATGGCTACGGATATTGTGGATTTAGGAAAATACAGCATCTTTTTAAAATTGATGATTGATGGTATAGCGGGCAAGCCTTTCTCGGCTCAAACTCTGCCGCCCATAGCCCCGCTTGAAGAATCCAACAGGGATAAAATTATTAATGTTTCTCGCGAGAGATATGGAACGCCGATTAAAGCCGTAGAAGAAAAGATTAGCAGATGGCTTTCGGAATCAAGCACTCCGTTGCAAGGTCCATTGCCGTCAGCCGGTCCGACTCTTTACGATGCTAAATGTTCTTCATGTGGTAAATGGACGAAAGTCGTTTTTCAGCCCGACGGTAGAAAGCCGGTATACTGCAAATCTTGCAGGAATAAGTTTATTAAAAAACAAGACGCGGAGCGGGAAAGCAAGCAAGATTCAGCGCCAATGTCTTTAGCGGAAACAATCAATAGGGAATCTTCTGCTTTTTCCTCTAGAAAAAATGTTGAAGCGTCTATACCGCGTTTTTTGCCGAAAGAAAAAGAAAAAAAACAGCCGAACGTGAATGTTCAAGAATTAAAACAGTTACTAGATGAAACGCTTGGCAATATTGGTTCAGACAAAAAGGAATAGTTTATGATAAAAAATCTGGAAGATTTTGAATATCGAGGCAAAAAAGTTTTACTAAGGTGTGATTTTAATGTTCCTTTGGCTGATGATGGTGAAATTCTGAATGATTTTAGAATAAAGCAAGCAGTTCCTACGATTGAGTATTTGATCAAAAACAAGGCGAGAGTAATTATAATAACTCATCTTGGAGATCCGGACGGTAAAGTTGTAGAAAACCTGCGTTTAAATAATATTGCAAAATGTTTATCCTCTTGTTTGAGTGTCGAGGTTTCAAAAACCAACGAGTGTTTGGGTGAAAGAGTTGAGGGCGAAATTGAAAAAATGAAAGAAGGCGAAGTGTTGTTGTTGGAGAATATCAGATTTTATAAAGAAGAAGAGGCAAGCGATGAGGAATTTGCCCAAAAGTTATCTCAATTAGGAGATATTTATATAAATGATGCTTTTGGCGTGTGCCATAGAAGTCATGCGTCAGTAGTGGGTATTCCAAAATATCTGCCTTCTGGTAGCGGATTTCTTTTGGCAAAAGAGATTAAAGTGCTTTCAAATGTTTTAGAAAATCCTTGGCATCCGTTAGTTGTGATAGTCGGCGGCGTTAAAATTGAAACCAAGGTTAAAATGATTGAAAGATTTTTAAAAATAGCCGACCATGTACTAATCGGCGGAGCCATAGCTAATACTATTTTAATAGGCAAGGACATAATGGTTGGTTTTCCTCTGCCAAAAGAAAATGTTTTAGCTGCTATTGGTAAAATAAATCTAACTGACCCTAAAATTCATTTGCCGGTTGATGGCACTATTGTTTTGGAAAAGGAAAAAGATGCGGTGCGCCAAGGAGCAATTGGTACGGCGAAAAAAGAAGAATCGGTACTGGATATAGGTTCGGAAACGGTGAAGATTTTTAAAGAAATTATTGGGCAAGCAAAAATGATTGTTTGGAACGGCCCTATGGGATTATCTGAAGATAAAAGATTTGAACGGGGAACGAGGGAAATAGCCCAAGCTATTACGAGGAATCAATCCGCTTTCAAAGTTGTAGGAGGGGGCGAAACAATAGATGCGATTTCTAAATTTGGGCTAGTTGATAAGTTTGATCATGTTTCTACCGGCGGTGGAGCAATGCTGGATTTTTTGTCTGGTGAAAATTTGCCTGGGATTAAGGCTATTGATAAATAAATATTTCTTATGATTAAACCCGTATTTTTTAAAGGAATACGGTTTTTTGTTGTATTTTTGCAATACTTTATAGTAAAATTACAAGATTCGCTAGTGTATAAATATATATTTTGAATTGAGAAGATTCGTTAATATGTAATGTGTATATAATCTTGAATTGAAAAATTATGCCGATAAAAAATCTTAAAAAAGCCGCCCTAAGGATAAAAAGGGCAATTAAAAACAACGAGAAGATAATTTTATACGGAGATTCAGACTTGGATGGAGCTTCAGCCACCGTTATCACAAAAGAAAGTATAGAATCCTTGGGAGGTAGGGTAGACGCTGTTTATTTTCCAGACAGGAATAAAGAAAGACATGGTTTAAACGAGCAGGCAGTGAATAATCTTAAGTCAAAAGCTCCCGCCCTCTTGATTTTGCTAGATTGCGGTATTGGTAATTTTCAGGAAATAAAGCTTGCCAGAAAATTGGGCTTTGAGATCATAATTATTGATCATCATATTATTTTGGGCAAACTGCCAACGGCCCATATAATAGTAGACCCAAAGCAACCGGGAGACAGGTATCGATTTAAGGAATTGGCTGCCGGAGGATTAGCGCTTAAGCTTGTTTTTGAGTTATTGGGAGAGAATTCCTCAATCATTAAAGAAAGGAATTTTTTTGAAATTGCAGCTTTGGCGACAATAGCCGATATGATGATTCAGACTGACGACAATCAAGATATAATCGAAAAGGGTTTACAGGGATTAAAAACACCAACAAGGCCTAGTTTGAAAATCTTTTTTGAATTGGATAAAAGCCTAAAATCTGCGCCACCAAGAGAAGTTGCCCAGAAAATAGTCGCTATTCTTAATTCGGGCGATGCAAAAAATCACATAAATGCCATATATTCTTTATTGGTATCAGATAGTAAAAAGACCATAACGTCTTTGGCTAAAAGTCTAATTAAGCAAAAAATTCAACGACAAAAGAGGGTCAAAGAGATTACTAATGAGGTTGAAAGACTTGTTATTAAAAATATAAAAGATCCGATTATTTTTGAGTCGAAAAACAAATGGCAATATTCTTTATTAGGATCTGTTGCTTCAAGGATTTGCGGAAAATATAAAAAGCCTACGTTTTTAGTGCAAAAAGATTTTAACAAAAAAGAAGGTTTGGGTGCTGGAGCCGTAAGGATGCCCAAAGGAGTAGATGCGGTAAAAGCAATGACCAGTTGTAAAAAATTATTGAAAACTTTTGGCGGGCATCCAGCCGCAGCCGGTTTCTCGATCGAAGTAGGAAACTTGGAAAAATTTAAAGTTTGTCTTGCTAAGTATTTCGCGAAAATATGAGCCCCGTTAGAAGTCTTGAGCAGAAAAAATATATTTTTTCTGTCTTATAATAGCGGGGATTAAATTAAAAATAATGGTCTGTTCGAAAATAACGTAGTGTTATATAAGACAGATTTCTAACGGGGTGAAAAAAATTATTATTTATACAGATGGTGGATCAAGGGGGAATCCAGGGTCTGCCGGTGGGGGAATAGTTTTTTGCAATGAGAAGGGAGAGATTATTAAAAAGTATGCAGAGTATTTTGGAAACAATCTCACAAATAATGAAGCTGAATACGAGGCGGTAATCTTCGCTATGAAAAAATTTAAAGCCCTGTTTGGCAAAAAGCTTGCTCAATCAACAGAGATTGAATTAAGATCTGATTCGGAATTGTTGGTTAAGCAGCTCAATGGAGAGTATAAAATTCTTGAACCAAAAATCCAGCAATTGTTTATTCAGGTATGGAATCTTAGGCTGGATTTCAAAAAAATCAAATTTAAGCTTATTTCTCGCAATAAAAACACAGATGCTGATAAGTTAGCCAACGAAGCATTGGATAGTCATAAAATTACTCATCCATTGTTTTAATCAGATTAATAGATAAATTAAAAATCCGCCCAAATGGGCGGGTTTTTAATGTCTTGGCGAGCCTATAAGCCGAATTCTGTACCCCGCCATTGGCGGGGCGACGATTATCTATCTGGTCCCTCGGTTACCCTTAGGATCTAGCGAACTACTTTTCACCAAAAAATTACATGCTTGCAACTTTTTGGGTTATTCTTGCATTCCGCAGGGATTTAGCCGTTTCACTCCGAAGATTTCTCTTCAGATTCGCCCTATTCCATCTTGCGATGGACGGGCGCCCGATACCTTTCGGTATCTAGGGCGTCACTGTTCGCACCCCTCGCCTTTCAGCGGCCGGGCGTTACCCGGAGCGTTTTAGATCTTATGAACGAAATGAATGTTCGGACTTTCCTCCAAGCACATAATTTCTTATATGCTCAGCAACCCCCCAGCTTGCCAAGACAATAAGATTATATGGTAAAGAAGTTGGTTTGTCAACCCGGTAGTAGATTTTGGAAGATCTCGCTATCTAAAGTGGATCTATTCACAAAGCGAGTCCAAAATTCACTACCGGGTCAATTCCTTTACGTAAAAGAAAAAAGCCTCGACGAGGCTTTTGGGCGAAATTAGACGGAGATTAATTTGTAATAACTACTGGAGTTCCTACTGGGCTAGGCGAAGTGCCTTTTGGAAGATATAATTTGATCTTGCCATCTCCATGAACGACAAGCAGTGGGACTCTGGATGGTTCCTGTGCTATCTGAACCGATTCGGCCGGCAATTCGTAGAAACGAACAGAAGGAGAAACCTTGCTCGACCCAAGTTTTGTCGCGTCATTGATATCTGTAACAATATACCAGAACCCGTCTTTTTCCTCGGCACTGACAATCGAATAATCACCAGGCACTGGCGGCGTCGAGAGCGGCTGTCCTTGGATGCTTTTTTCGTACGCTGTAGGTAGGGAATCTGTCGCAATATGTACAGCTAGAACAAGAAGCATGACCGCTAAAAAGATTAGTGGCACATTGAGGTCTTTACTGATGTCCCAACGCCTAATAGATTTTTCGATGATGACCGCCGCCCAGTAAGAAGCAAAGATGAGCGATAGAGACAAAAAGTCTATCATTGCACTTCCTCCTTTCTTAAGAATATCGGTTAAAAAGTCTATATTAACCTACGGATAGCCGTCAACTACCAGCAGGATTTTTAATGTTCGATAATTAAACCCTAGCATATTATATTTTTTCTGTCAACCTATTTGGCTGAAAAGCTCCATCTTGTAAAAAGATGGTCGTCGGATTAAAATGATTGTACGATATCAAATGATCCACAAAATTTTAAACACGGAAACAAAAAGCGTTAATTTCGCCGCTTTTATTTTGGGAGTAGCTAGTTTAATTAGCGCTTTGTTGGGATTGGCGCGCGATTTGCTTTTGGCGCGCCAATTTGGAGCAGGGGACGAATTGGATGTATATTACGCCGCCTTTAAGATTCCGGATTTTATCGCTTTAGTTTTGATAATGGGGGCTATATCGGCCGCCATTATCCCTGTTTTTACCCAGTATTTATCGCGCTCAAAAGAAGAAGCATGGGATTTTCTTTCTGCGTTTTTAAATATCTGCCTTGTCGTTCTAATCATAGTCGCTGCTTCTTTGGCAATCATAGCTCCATTGTTGATTTCGCTGATTGCGCCAGGATTCGATGGCGAAAAAAGAGAGGTGGCTATACTATTGACTAGGATAATGTTTTTAAGTCCCATTATCTTGGGGGTGAGTAATGTCATTTCTGGAGTTTTACAGGTTTTTCAGCGCTTTTTAGTTACTTCATTGGCTCCTATTTTCTATAATATCGGAATTATTTTAGGAATTTTATTCCTAGTGCCGCTAATGGGCGTTTCTGGCTTGGCTTGGGGGGTTGTTTTAGGAGCTGCTATTCATCTGATTATTCAGCTGCCAGTTTTTTTTCACGCTGGTTTTAAATATAAACCAGTCTTTAACTTTTTTCATCAAGGAGTTGTAAAAGTTATCAAATTAATGCTTCCCAGGTCTTTAGGGCTAGCTGCTTCACAAATTAATTTAATAGTTATAACAGCAATAGCTTCGACGTTGGCAGCGGGCAGTATAGCTATTTTCACTCTTGCCAATAACATTATTGCCATATTGATAGGGATTGTCGCTATTCCGCTTACGTCAGCCGTTTTTCCTGCGTTGTCTTTAAGTTTTTTCGATGAAGATAAAACGGTTTTTTTGAAGCAATTTTCTTTGGCGTTTCGCCATATTGTTTTTTTGGTTATTCCTTTAAGCTTCCTTTTTTTTACTTTAAAAACACAAATAATTTCTCTTCTCTTTGAATCGGCGAAGTTTGGCACAGCGGATGTTCAGCTTAC
>CAZFEY010000003.1:23544-36639 GCA_964518135.1 uncultured Candidatus Saccharibacteria bacterium | reverse complement strand
GGATAGTAGACACATTGATGAAGCACGCCATTTTGCAAAGATCTTCGGATATACATATCGAACCGACAGAAAAAGAAGTGGTAGTGCGTTACCGAATTGACGGCATTTTACATGACGCTATGGTTTTACCTAAAAAAGTTGATCAGGGCGTTGTAGCCAGGATAAAAGTGCTATCAAATCTTAAATTGGACGAGCATCGTTTACCCCAAGACGGGCGTTTTAAGCTTGAAAGCGAAGATTATAAATACTCGGTTAGGGTCTCGATATTGCCTGTTTTTGACGGAGAGAAGATCGTAATGCGTTTACTGCCAGAAACAACAAAAGCGGTTAATCTGGAAAGTTTAGGTTTGGTTGGTGATTACCTAGAAAAGGCGCACGACAGCCTAAAGAAACCGGTAGGTATTATTTTGGTAACAGGACCCACGGGTTCTGGAAAAACGACAACACTTTATTCTATGATGGAAATTCTAAATAGTCCTGGTGTTAATATCTCAACCATTGAAGATCCTATTGAATATAGGATGCCAAGGATCAATCAAACACAGGTTAACCCTAAAATCGGTCTCACCTTTGCCGCTGGTCTTCGTTCTTTGGTTAGACAAGATCCGGATGTGATCATGGTAGGAGAAATTAGAGATAACGAAACCGCAAGCTTGGCTATTAACGCCGCGCTAACAGGACACCTTGTGTTGTCTACTCTGCATACCAATAGTGCTGCTGGTACCATTCCAAGATTAATTGACATGAAAGTGGAGCCATTTTTAGTCTCGTCTACGTTGAGCTTGATTATTGCTCAAAGATTAGTAAGAAAGCTATGTTCAGATAGGAAAAAATATACGTTGACTCCGCCAGAGCTTAAGAATATCGCTAAATATGTTGACATGGATAAAACTCTAGAAGCACTCAAGGCGGAAAAGATTATAAAACCAAATAATACATGGAAAGACGTGGTATTTTATCGTCCAAAGCCGAACAAGGAATGTCTTGATGGATATCAAGGCCGAATAGGAATCTTCGAAATTCTTAGCATGACAGAAACCATAAAAGAATTGATTGTAAAACAGGCGACATCAAATCAAATCCAAGAACAAGCCGTCAAAGAAGGTATGAGGACGATGGTGGAAGATGGTTTTGTGAAGGCGGCTCAAGGCGTTACCTCTGTCGAAGAAGTATTAAGGGTTATAGCTGAATAGCATGTTTTGTTATGGAAGATAAAAAGCGGATTATTGTAATAGACAGCAGTATACTAATTCACAGGGCCTATCATGCTCTGCCCCCTTTAAAGAATAAAAAAGGAGAATTGGTTAACGCTGTTTATGGGTTTTTTTTGATTTTTTTTAAAGCCATTAAAGAATTTCAACCAAATTATATTGCCGCTATTTTTGATATGCCCTCCCCCACCTTTCGACATTTGGCATTTAAGGATTATAAGACAACAAGACCTCCTACGCCTGCTAATTTAACCTCACAGATTCCGAAAATAAAAACAGTTTTAAAGAAGTTTGGTATCGCAGTTTTTGGAAAAAAAGGATTTGAGGCAGACGATCTTATCGGTACCGTTTCTCGTCTTGCTCTGAACGAGAATAACAATAATTTAGAGGTATTTATCTTGAGCTGCGATTTGGATACTTTACAGTTAGTGGGCAAGAGCGTTAAAGTTTATGCTTTAAGAAAAGGTTTTAGCGATATGATTCTATATGACAAGCAGGCAATCGCAGAGAGGTTCAGGTTGGCACCAGAAAACTTAGTTGACTACAGGGCTCTAAAGGGGGATCCTTCCGACAATATTCCGGGAGTTGCCGGTATTGGAGAAAAAACAGCCATAAGCTTATTGAGAGATTTTGGATCATTGGATAATCTTTATCGCGAACTAAAAGAATCTACGCTTAAGGCGCAAAAAATCCCAGTCGCCACCAAGAAGAAGTTGATTGAAAATGAAGATAAGGCTTGGTTGAGTCGGGATCTTTCCGTCATCAAGCAAGATGTTCCAATTAATTTTCATTTGAGGGATTGTGGCTTTAATCATTACGATCGAGAAAAAGCCGCAGAGGTGTTTGAGGGTTTGGGGTTTCGCAGCTTAATTAGTAAGCTTCCCTAGGTATATTATTTTATGAAATTCAGTATTTTTACCAAATTATTCTTTGTGTATACGATTTTTACTTTGGTTCCTTTGATTATTTCTGCCGGATTAATAGTGATAAGTTATGAGAAGGCTTTAAATGGTTTTTTATCGGAGAAATCGTTGTCAGAAGTCGCAACTATTAGTCAGGAATTATTTTCAACACTAACCGAACTTAAACTACAACTCATTGTTTTGGTAGCCATAATAGCCTTTTTGAGCGTATTGAGCAGTTTTTTGGCGACTCGGAATCTAGTAACTTCTTTGAGAACAATAATGTCTGGGATCAAAGAGGTTGGTAGTGGCAACCTTGATTTTAAAATTGATTCAAACTCAAAAGATGAGCTGGGTGAGTCAGCGAAGTATTTCAACGATATGACTGGTCGGTTAAAAAAAGCAAGACTAGCTATGCAAGAGGCAAAAGACACTCTAAAGATTAAAGTTGATGACAAGACAAAAGAGTTGGAAGAATTGGTTAAAAATAGAGATTTGACTATTAAAGAAAAAACAAGAGAGTTGCAAGATAGGGTGGACGAATTGGAAAAGGTGCATCGTTTATCGGTTGGTCGTGAGCTTAAAATGGCTGAACTCAAAAAAGAGCTTCAGCTTCTGCGGGAAAAACTTAAAAAACCAAAAAATGAATCAGGAAAATTATCCTCTTAATATTCAAGTGGCGAAAATAATGGAACAACTGGGAAATACCAGAGGAGCAATGCTAAAAGCAAACATTGATTACATTAAATTTCGAGAAGGAGAAGAAAGTTTGGTTGCAATAGAAAAGAAGATCTCAGAGCTAGGATTTCCGGTAACAATTAGAAAGTTTAGGTCTTTGAAGTGGTATCCAGAGGCTTTGTCTGTGTTGATTGTTTTGGCGGCGAAAGAAATTTTCGGTTGGTTGGATAAAGATATTTTTGACATGGGTAATTCCGCCCCTAAATCGTCATTGGTAGTGCAATTATTGATGAGGCATTTTTCTTCTTCTAAACAATCATTTGAAGAAATGCCAAGATACTGGAGAGCTAATTTTGACTTCGGCGAGCTAGAAGCTTTTGATTTCAATGATCAGGCAAAAGATTTCCGTATTCGCATTACTGGCTATAAATTCCATCCTATTATGTGTATGTATTATGCTGGTTATTTCCTAAGGATTGCCCAGTTTATTATAAGAAGCGAAGAAATAAATATAGAAGAAAAAAGCTGTGTTTACGACGGGGGCGTCTATCATGAATACGAAATAACTTGGAAATAATAAAAACATGAACCAAGACAAACCCCTAACCCCAGAAATGCAAAGGCTGCAAGAAGACCTAGAGTTTTTAGAGGGATATCTTAATGAATTCTCTGAGTTTTTACCATTGCCTGTTTGTACTGTGAATCCTCTTAATATTATTTTAGGAGTCAATCAGTCATTTCAAGAATTGACCGGTTATAACACGATAGAAATCGGTGGAAGTAATGTCGCGGAATTATTTCTAGAAAAAAGTGAAGTTGGGCTTTTTGTTAATGAGGCCTTAAGAGACAGTAAAAGGGTAGTAAAAGAAATGACCTTGTCTACAAAAAATAAAACAACAATACCAGTAAGCGTTTGTGGTTTATCGAGAAGAGACGATGAAGGCAATTTTATAGGATATTTCTTGGCCATATCTGATATTACTGAAGTTAAAAAATTCCAAGGCGAATTGGAGGACCGAGTAAGAGCGAAAACCAAAGACTTAGAAGAGTCAAAGCTGGCATTGGTTAATATCTTAGAAGATGTTGATGAAGCCAGAATTAGGGCAGAAGACGAGAAAAACAAAACTCTAGCAGTTATTACTAACTTTACCGATGGTTTGTTGATCTTTGATAAAAAAGGCAATCTTGCCTTGGTTAATCCTAAGGCGGAATCGCTCTTAGGTATTGAGGCGGAAAAAATAATTAACAACCCTACTACGAGGATAAAAAACATGCCCATCTTCGGGCCGCTAGCAGAATTAATCGGCAAAAAGACAAAGGCAATCCAAAGAGCAGAGATAAAATTAAAAGACAATTTGGTTTTGGACGTAACTAGGGCACCAATCATTAGAGAAAGAGAGGATATTGGCTTTTTGCTTGTTTTGCACGATATTACAAGAGAAAAAATGGTGGAAAGGATGAAAACCGAATTTGTCTCGCTAGCCGCCCATCAATTAAGAACGCCATTATCTGCTATAAAGTGGTCGTTAAAGATGCTGCTTGATGGAGACGTTGGCACAATTAATCAGGACCAAAGAGGTTTTGTCGAAAAGACTTATAATTCTAATGAAAGGATGATAGCCCTTATTAATGACCTCTTAAACGTCACAAAGATTGAAGAGGGTAGGTATTTATCTAATTTAGCCCTTAATGATGTTTACGAGGTAATTAAATCGGTTATAGATAGCTATAAGGACGCGATTACTAAAAAAAATCTTACAGTTGAATTCAATCAACAGGAAGGGCGTTTGCCAAAAGCAAAAATAGATGCTGAAAAAATCCAATTGTCTTTTCAAAATTTGCTTGACAATGCAATAAGATATAATCGTGTGGGCGGCAGAATAACTGTTGGATTAAAATTATTAAAAAAAGAGAATTCCATAGAGATATCGGTTCAAGACACAGGCATGGGTATTCCTGCTGATCAGCAGGCGAGAGTTTTTGATAAGTTCTTCAGGGCAGAGAACGCGATGAAAAAAGATACCGAAGGTACGGGCCTGGGCTTATTTATCGCTAAAAACATTATAGCCTCGCACGGTGGTAAGATATGGTTTGAATCAGAACAAGGCAAGGGTTCCACATTTCACTTTACTGTTCCTCTTGGCTAGATGACTTTTTATAAGTTTTTGTTATTATAACAATAATAAACTGTTTCACTGCCCGGTTTGACAGTTACAGGATAGCTGATACTATTAAATAATATATAATTTTTATGGACAAAAAAATTCTAATAGTTGAAGATGACAAATTTTTAAGGGAACTTATCGCCCAGAAAGTTGGGAAAGAAGGTTATCAGGTTACTGAGGCAATTGACGGAGAGGATGGGGTCAAAAAGGCAAAAGAGGATAAACCAGATCTGGTTTTGCTAGACTTAATCTTGCCGGGCATAGATGGATTTGAGGTATTAGCTAGTATTAAAGAGGATACTGCCTTGGCTCAGGTCCCGGTTATAATTCTTTCCAATCTTGGCCAAAAAGACGATGTTGAAAAAGGGTTGAAGTTAGGCGCCGTCGATTATCTGATTAAGGCGCATTTCACTCCCGGCGAAATCATAGAAAAAATAAAAAAATTGCTTGGCTAGATGCCAGAGCTTCCAGAAGTAGAAACAATAGTCAGAGATTTGAACAAATTAGTCCTCGATCGCAAGATCGAGGATGTTTGGTGCGATTGGAAGAAATCAATCAAGAAGCCCAGTAACTTCTTCAATTTCCAAAAGCAGATTAAAAAACGAAGAGTCAAAAAGATTTGGCGCCGGGCGAAAAATATTCTCATTGAATTATCGGGTGACAAAATTCTGCTGATTCACCAGAAAATGACAGGTCATTTATTGTATGGCAAATGGCAAAGGGCAAAGGGCAAGTGGTTTTCTTTAACAAGGGGGCCAATAAGAGACGATCCTATGAATAGGTTTCTGCATTTAATTTTTTGGTTAGACAATGGAAAACAATTAGCGTTATCGGATTTGAGGAAATTCGCCAAGGTTGAATTATGGGACAAGAATCAGTTTTTCAGTTCGCCCGATTTTAAGAGTTGGGGGCCGGAGCCATTGGAGAGAAATTTCACTTTTGAAAAATTTAAGAAAGCTTTACCGCCAAAAGGCAGGGTAAAGCAGGTTTTAATGAACCCGCAAGTTATTGCCGGCATCGGGAATATCTACGCAGATGAAATTTTGTGGGAAGCTAAAGTGCATCCATTAACTCCAATTCGTCAGTTGAACAGCCGTCAGCTAAAAGCAATTTATAAAGCGATTAGAAAAGTTTTGCAAAAAGCGATCAAGCTTGGCGGAACAAGTATTTCCGATTTCAGAAAATTATCCGGCGAAAAAGGGCATTTTGGCGAATTAAGGAGGGTATATCGCCGGGAAAACGAAAAATGTTATCGCTGTGGTACTATAATTAAAAGAATTAAAATTGGAGGCAGGGGTACTTGTTTTTGCCCCGCCTGCCAGAAGTTATGATTTTTTTTCTATACGGAAAAGATAATTTTAGATCGAGACAGAAATTGAACGAGATTATTGAAAAGTATCAAAAGAGCCAGCAATCCGCCAAGGGTGGTTTTGGTTTCCAGCGTTTCGACCTCGCAGAAACCAATTTTGGAGATGTTCTATTAGAATTCCAGCAAAACTCTATCTTTCAGGGAAAGAAGCTTTTAGTTTTAGAAAACGCTTTTTCTAATACCGATTTCAAAGAAAATTTTATTAGAAATAAAAATGTGTTTTTAGAATCCCAGAATATCATTATTTTTTACGAGAATAATGATCTTGGAAAAATCACAGAGAAAAGCGTTCTTTTTAAATTCCTTCAAAAAGAAGCTAAATGTCAGGAATTTAAAGCTTTGTCTGATCAGCAATTAAAAAACTGGGCGAAAAAGGAATTTGACAGTAGGAATTGCAAGATTGAAGAAGTTGCCCTGGAAAAACTAATTGAGTTTGTGGGAAACGACCTCTGGCGGTTCTCTAATGAAATTCAAAAATTAGCCAGTTTTAAGTCAAAAATAATCACAGACGATATTGTTCTTTTGGTAAAGCCGAAAATCGAAACAGATATCTTTAAAACCATTGATTGCATAGCTAATAAAAAAACAAAAACCGCTTTAAAACTAATAAGGCAGCATTTAGAAGATGGAGAAAATCCTCTGTATTTACTCTCGATGATAACTTTTCAGTTCCGCAATTTGCTTTTGGTAAAATCCCTGGAGCAGGAAGGAATGCATTACGGAAATCCTTATGTCGTAGCGAGTAGATTAGGTATGCATCCTTTTGTTTTTAAAAAAACAATGCAACAGGCGAACCTGTTTACATTGGAAGAGTTAAAAAAAATCTACCGAAAGATCTTTCAGGCAGATTTAGATATCAAAACTGGCAAAGTCGATTCTGCGACCGCAATAGACTTGTTGATTATAGGAACTAGGCCTTAGAAAGACTTTTGGCGATACGAGATTTTCTTCGGGAAGCGTTATTTTTTTTAATAACACCGGTTTTCACGGCCTTATCTAGGGCTTTATAAATTACAGGAAGTAATTTCTTTGCTTCCTCGTTTTTTTTCTCGGCAATCAAAAACCTTACCTTTTTGAAGAGGTCTTTTACGTCATTCTTCCTTTTTGCGTTGAAAGCCTTCCTTCTTTTGCTTTGCCTTAAAGCTTTTTTGGCTGCTTTGATTATTGGCATGATTTTAAATATGGGTTAAAATGATAAAAGCATTATAATTACTTTATAGCAAATTCTATGTCAGAAGAAAAGACTCCAGTGCCAGAAATAGTTCCAGATGAGGTTTCATCGGAGAAGGGTTCAGAAGTCGGAGAACTAAAAAAGCGCATCGAGATTTTGGAAGCTCAGCTCAGAAAAGAAATACCCGTGGCCGAAGATAAAGAAGAAATTATCAAGCAACAGATCGAAACTTACATCAAAGAACTGCAACAAACTCCAAATATTGCCACACCATCATCTGCTCGAGATGAAGCCGAAGAAATTTCTAGATTTGAACCCGATCAACAGTTGGGCGCTCTTATCTCTTTAACGCTCGAAAAGGGATTACCCAAAGCTCTCTCGGTTGCTCAGGCACTTAACAATCCCGCTATTTTAGATGAGCTCCATGATGCTCTCGTGGACCATTATTACCAAGAATTAATTGAGCAGGGAATTTTGAAACGTCAGCAATGACCATTTTTTATCTTTTATTTTTGATATTATTTATTGTTCTGTCCCTATTTCTAATTTTCGCCGTTATAGTGCAGGGCAAAAAAAGGAAATGGTCTTTAATCAAGGGAATGAATCTGTCCCTTCTTTTGGTAACTTTACCTCAAGCGGTCGAGAAAGAGAAAGAATTTTCCTTGGAGGTATACCTGAAAACAGTTGAGGGGTTTTATTCTTCGCTGAATAGCATTAGAGAGTCGAGCAGGATTAAGAGGTCTTTTTTTGGCAATCCTTTTTTTGTGTTCGAGATCGCAGTTCATCGCATTGGAGAGGCAATTCATTTTTACGTTGCTTCTCCGAGGCAATTCTCTCAGCTGATGGAGAAGCATATTCTGGGATTCTGGCCCAATGCCCAAATTCAACCAGTATCCGATTATAATATTTTCAATCCCAATGGTAAGTCGGTCGGTTCAACAGCTAGGCTTTCTAAGGGTTTAATTTTTCCTCTAAAACCGTACCAAGAACTTAGCAATGATCCCTTATCAACAGTTACTAGTATTTTTACTAAGCTAGCCAAAGAAGGAGAGGGCGCCGCCATCCAGATTATTGCCAGACCAAGTCAAACATCATTAAATAAGATAGCCCAGAAAGCTATCGAATCTCTCCAAAGGGTTAATTCTGATAAAACAAAAACGTCCGATTACAAGACTGGGTCTTCTGCTCCGCCACCAATAAATCCTATTGTTCAATCTCAGGTTTCCGCCATATCTCAAAAAGCCTCTCTAGCCGTCTTTGATGTTAATTTGCGCATCTTGACGTCGGCCTTAACTCAAAATAGGGCTTTGGAAATTTTAGATCAACTTCAAAGCGCCTTCGAACAATTTAATTCACCGATTTTAAACCAAATTAAATTTAGAAAACTGAAAGGCAGAAAGCTAAAAAAGCTTTTCTATTCTTTTTCCTTCAGAACTTTTAATGATTGGGAATCTATGCTTTTGTCTTCGGCAGATCTGGCAGGCATTTTTCATTTTCCCTCAGCCACACTTTTAACTCCTCATATTAAATGGCTCAAGACCAAACAAGCATCTCCCCCAGAGAACTTGCCAACCGAAGGAGTTATTGTCGGCAAGAATGTTTTTCGCGGCGAAGAGAAAAAAATATCAATACTCGAGAAGGATAGAATGCGACATTTTTATATTATTGGTCAAACCGGAACTGGAAAATCGGTTTTACTGCAAGAAATGATTCGTCAAGACATTGAAAATAGAAAAGGAGTAGCTTTAATTGATCCCCATGGCGATATAGCGGAAAAGGTTTTAGAATTAATTCCGCCAGACAGGGCAGAAGATGTCATTTATTTTAACCCTAGCGATTTCGAGAGGCCATTAGGTCTCAATATGTTGGAATATGATCCTAACTATCCCGAAAGCAAGACCTTTGTTGTTAATGAGCTAATAGAAATATTTGAGAAACTTTATAACTTGAAAGCTCATGGTTTTGGTGGGCCAGTTTTTGAGCAATACATGAGAAATTCTCTGTTGCTAATAATGGAAGATCCGGGCTCGGGTAGCACATTAATTGATATACCGAAAGTTCTAGCAGATGTTAATTTCAGGAAATACAAACTTTCAAAGTGTCAAAATGCAATCGTTAAAAACTTCTGGGAATTAGAGGCAGAAAAGGCCGGAGGCGAAGCCGCTTTGGCCAATATGGTTCCATATATTACCAGCAAGATGAATATTTTCATCGCCAATGATTTGGTGAGGCCTATCATCGCACAACAAAAGTCCGCTTTTAATTTCCGAGAAATAATGGACGAAGGGAAAATCTTGATTATTAATCTTTCAAAAGGGAAATTGGGAGATATCAACAGTTATTTGTTGGGGATGATTATTGTTGGTAAAATCTTAATCGCTGCTTTTTCTCGAGCCGATATTCCTGAAGAGAGGCGTCGAGACTTCTTTTTATATATTGATGAGTTTCATAATATAACTACCAAAACCATTGCTGCGGTTTTGGCCGAGGCAAGAAAGTACCATTTAGCTATGATTTTTGGGCATCAGTATATTGGCCAACTTGACGAAGACACACAAAAAGCTATCTTTGGCAATGTTGGTTCGGCATTAGCCTTTAGGGTCGGTCCCGATGACGCTAAATATTTAATAAGCCAATTCGGACCAGTATTTGAAGAGAGCGATTTGGTTAATTTGGATAACTATAATGCCGCCCTAAGGCTTTTGATTAGAGGAGAGACTTCAAAACCGTTTAATATCGTGACCTTTCCACCATCTAGGGGAAATCCAGAAATCGCAAGATTAATTAAAGAATACTCGAGATTAAAATACGGAAAGGACAGGGCTCATATAGAAGAAGAGCTACAAAAAAGACTATAATAATATCTTGATTAAAAAGTTATGCATTGGGAAAAACCAAATTTTGGAAATCCAGAAGAGAGAATTGAAAATAATCAAGAAGAAGAGATGATGGAGGAAAAGTTGGCGGAATTAAGCAAGGAGCTTGCCGAGAAAACAAGGCAAGAGGGTTTTCCCGTGACTGAAGATTGTCGAATTGATATGGCGGCATTCAACGGAGTTTACTCTGCAGAGGAAATTAAAAAAGATTCAGAGCTTGTTAAAAGATACGAGAAAGAATGGTATAAAAATGTTCCAACAGAAGAAATCAAGGGAGAGAAACTTAAGCGAAGCGGTGAGAAGTTGGAATTGCTTAAGGGCTCAATTTTTTCAAAGTTTTTAGGAGATGAATTTGTTGTTGTCAGGGCCTCTAGCTACGATGATATTAATAATAAAGTTGATAATGTTGTTTTAGAGAAAGAGACAGGTAATTTAGTTTGTGCTTTCGATGAAGTGGCAGAAAGTTCTGGACAAAGATACGAGAAGAAAAAAGAGCAGGTACTGGGAAGAAATAGCGAATCAAGAGGGGGAAGCTTAAAATACGGCTTCAAATTAGAAAAAGACGAGGAAGATCAAATAAGATTGGTCTTGGGGAAGGTGGATTTTCTCCCGATTTTTTATATGCCTCTTCCGGAAAGACACATAAAAGAAGGCATAAAGCAATTAACTCCTTTAGGCGAAAAATCTATCCACGAAGAAAAATTATTTACTTATTTCGTAAGTATTCTTTTATCTCAAGCCAATTATCTAGAACTAGAAAAAAATCTAAATCCATCACTAAAATCTCGCCTCAAAAACTTTAAAAAAACCCTAGAAAAGTTTAAAAGCTAAACACTCCTTGACTAATAATTAAATTAATATATAATAAATAAAGGTTCATTTCTTATTAACAAATTAACTAGCCTTATTAGAAAAGTTTATCTTCTTCGGTAAGGCGCATAGATTATGGCAACAACTTTTAGCGAAAGTATTATTAAGGAGTTAGGATTAGATAATATGTCCGAAGATAAAAAGGTGGAAGTATTATTAGGTATAGGCAGGATCATTCAGCAAAATATCATTTTAAGGATTTTAGACGAATTAAAGGAAAAGGACAAAAAAGAGTTTGACAAATTCTTGGCAAAGAACGGAAGCGACCAAGAAGCAATTCTAAAATTTTTACAGTCCAAAATACACAATTTAGACACGATTATTGATGAGGAAATTGATAATTTTAAAAAAACAAGCGTTGATTTTTTGACCAAGATAACCCAATAAACAAGAAGAGCTCTTGTTTATTTTTATAAAAATATGCCAGAAAAAATTCCAATTCCCTCTTCTGTTCCAGAAGTTCCAAGCGACTCAGAGAAAGAGCCGGTTGAAGAAATTACCGAAAACGACAATGAAGAAATAGGCGCAGATAAGGGTGATATCGTCAAGGGAAGGAAGGATGAACTCAGACGACAAAGGAAAATACTAGAAGAAATGATAGAAGAAGATCCTGAAAAGCGTGAATCTCTTTCGTCTGAGTTGAAAGAAGAGGCGGAAAGAGTACTCGAAGAAACCCTTGGAGGACCAGACGGACCGGAAGAGGAAGAAGAGTTACCTACGACATTAAAAGAAGAGTCACCTAAGTTACACAGAGAAGAAACTCTCTTAGATGAAGAAGAGAGGGTGACAGAGGAAGAAAATATATCACCAGTAGAAGAAAAAGAAAAAGCTGAAACCCCTGCAGAGCGTGCGAAGCGGGTCATAGAAAGATATGATGCAGAAAGAATTAACCCCTTTGTGGAAGGACCTTCAATAACCCCTGAAGAGGATGCGAAGCGGGTCAGAGAAAGATATGCAGAAAAAGGACTTAATAAAAAGAGTGAGTCCATCCCGGAAGTGCCTAAGGAAGAGCCTGGGTCTGTTCCGGATTGGTTGAAGGAAGAGTCTGTGCCTGTGATAGAAGAAGATCCTGAAAAGCGTGAATCTCTTTCGTCTGAGTTGAAAGAAGAGGCGGAAAGAGTACTCGAAGAAACCCTTGGAGGACCAGACGGACCGGAAGAGGAAGAAGAGTTACCTACGACATTAAAAGAAGAGTCACCTAAGTTACACAGAGAAGAAACTCTCTTAGATGAAAAAGCGAGGGTGATAGATGAAGGGCTTAAAGGAGGGGAAGAAAATATATCACCAGTAGAAGAAAAAGAAAAAGCTGAAACTACTCCAGGGATGCCGGAGGAAATACCACTAGAAAAAATAGTTCCAGAAGCAGAAGAACCTTCGAAAGAAGAGCCTGAAACAACGGATGAAGAAAAACAACCAATCATTGAGGTGATAAGAGGTGTTGGCACAAAAAGAACTCTCGAAGAGATAGAAGAATACAAGAAAATAATAAAGGAAATAGAAGAAGAGAGGGAGGGAAAGACCAAGCCAAAAAGCTTAAAGAGCCTAGCAAAAAAAACAAGAAAAGAAATGGAGGAACTAGAAAGAGAATATGATAAAGCAAATTCCAAAATTAAGAAAGAAAGATTGGAAAAAGAATTAACAGAAAAAGAAAAAAAGTTGATAATCCTGGAGGAAGAAATCTACACTGCCTCAAAAATAAAAGAATTGAAAGATTTAGAGGCTGAACTCAAAAAAGCAAGCCCGTTGAAAAGAGGGGAGATAGAAAGGGAGTTGGTGGAAAAAGAAAAAAAGTTGAGAGAGCTAAAAACAGAAACAGAACCGAAAATAGAAAAAGAGTCTGTGCCTGTGATAGA
>CAZFEY010000003.1:0-23444 GCA_964518135.1 uncultured Candidatus Saccharibacteria bacterium | reverse complement strand
GACAGAGGGTAAAGATGAAGTACCTACAGAAGAGATGAAAGAAGAAGGGCCTACTTTGGAGGAGTTAGAAAAAGAGTCTGTGCCTGTGATAGAGACAGAGGGTAAAGATGAAGTACCTACAGAAGAGATGAAAGAAGAAGGGCCTACTAAAGAAGAGGAAAGAAAATTAGAGGAGATAAAGGAAGAGATAAAAGAAAAGGCGCTCGAAGGAATTTTAGAAGAATTAGATGGAAAAAGGAAAAACTATATTGAAGCAGATAAGAAGTATAAAATCGCTAAAAAGAAAGAAAAAACAGGCCTAAGCTTGGCCGAAATTAAATTAGAGGAAGCTGGATTAGAATACGAAAAGATTAAGACCGAATATGGAAGAAGATTGTACCGTGAAAAACTCGAACTGTTAAGAAGAGAGGGAATAGCAGAAGATCACCCTCGTTTTAATGAGGAGATGAGCTTATTAAAAGCCTCTCTTTTTGAAGATTTAATTATAAGGGAGCAAGATTTATTAGCGAAAGCTAAGGTTGATTCTCTTGAGTCGCGCACAAGGGGCGCATTCGAGAAGATGATAATCAATTACGCCCGTCTTCCTATGTGGAAGAAAGTATTAATTTCAACGGGGGTAGTGACTGGAGCGGCGCTTGCCGGCGGTGTAGTTGGAGGAACAACAGCTGCTTTGGTTTTTGGTACTACGCGCTTTGCTAGAGGAATGGTAGCTGGAAAATTAGCGGCCTTGAGCGGAACTTTAGTAAAAAGTGTTGGTACGAGAAAGGTCAACGAATGGAACCAAAAAGAAGTAGCTGGCTTAAGAGAAAATTTTGGGTTGGATATTGCGCCCGAGATAGAGAAAGAAGGAGATTCGTTTAGGGATATGATGAAAAAGATGACCGAAGATTACGAAGAAATCGTTAAAAAAACAAATAGAAAACATCGGAATGTCACTCTTTGGAGCGCAGGCGTTGGTGTGGTTGTTGGTGGAACAGCTGCCCTTACATCGGGTCATTTAGATGGGGTAGGGGCAGATATAATTAGTCAGAAATTGGGTTTGGCAGATGTGGCAGCGGCGAAAGTGTCTGCCGTTGAAGCATCTTCTTATGATATTCCAATACCAACAGAAGCGTCTCCTGAAGCGCATTCGGGCGTATCAGTTGAGCTTCCAATGGAAGAACCGATGACGACTCTTGAGATTGGAGATCGAGGGCCAGAAGGCGCGATTATAGATTTTCTTAGGAACAATCCGGACGCAGCAAAGGAATCGTTCGGTTGGGACGGTGAAGCAAATTTAGACAGATGGGCAGGTATAAAAGCTCATCAGCTATGGCTTGAAGATGCGGGAGAACAACTAAAAGATCCAGCGACAATTGAGCAACTAAGAGAGCTTGGTTATTCTCAAGATTTAAAGGGTTTTGCAGAAATGATGCGAAGAATTGGAGAGGGAGATGTTGAAATTAATCAAGACGGTACTATAGATTTAAGGAATATGGATTACCTGGGGGCTAGGATTCCGACCGAAGCTCCTTCTGTTGAAACATCTCTTCCTAGCGAAGAGATGATTCGGCCAACGATCGTAGCGCCAGAAGGAACAACCAGGATTCCCTATGCGGAAGGTGAGTTAATCGTAAATAGGGACGATAACGATATCAGTTTCTCTTTGGATGGGAAAGAGTTTGCGGAAGGAACAATTCACGATGACGGGACTTATTATATACCTCAAACCGAAGGAAGCTTAGATTCTACCTTTATTAAGGCGTACAACGCAGCGCGATTTAATTTAGAGGCGCTAGGAAAAGGGGAGGAAATGAGGTCAGGCCTAGGAGAAATAAAAGATTTTCCATTCCTTGAAAAGGAAGTTCCCGAAAAGCTACTAATGACAGAAATGAAAGGAGTGAATCTAGAAACAAAATCTCTTCTTAATGATTTAATCTATAAAACTCCACTTGATACCGAAACTAAAGTCTTAAGACTAGCAGAGTTGGTCAAGAGCGGACGGATCAAAACTGAAGATTTCGCTAGGTATTATGTCCAAATGACAGGAGGAGAGGCAGAAAGAATCTCCCCCACCTTCTTAGACAATCTAAAGAATAATTTTGAAAAAGTTGCCAAGTTTCAAGGTAAAACATTTGAAGTCGGGGAGAGTAAAAATACACTAAATTCGGTAACGGCTTTGGAAATAATTTTACGCCGTCTTTTAAAAGCGCGAGCTGTATAGATTTATTTTTTATAGCTAATTAATATTTTTGATTATATCTCGAATTTCAGCCGCTCTCTCGAAATCAGCACGCAAATAGCGCAACCCTCGCCTTCGGCTCGGGGTATGTTCACCCCGCCCCCAATTCTGGGGGCGGGGCAAGTGCGCCCACGCGAATTATTTTCTTAATTCCCTGATTAAATCCCTAATCTCCGCGGCTTGGATCTTTTGGATCCTTGAGGCTTTGTCCTTTAGATTTTGTGAAATAGGTCCTTTGCAGAAATGCGAGGGATTTTTTATTTGTGGTAGAATGAATTTTGATGATTAAAGAATTTGTTAAGAAAATCACTCCAAGTTTCGTTGTGTCTTGGTACCATTTTGTTCTTGCTTTTCTGGGAGCTTTTTTGTATGGTTTTCCCTCGAGAGGGCTAAAGGTCATAGGAGTTACCGGTACAAAAGGAAAAACAACAGTTTGCAATTTAATCTGCCAGATTTTTAATTATTGCGGATTGAAATCGTCTATGGCAACAACGGTTAATTTTCGCATGGGAGATAAAGAATGGCCTAATTATACAAAACAGACAATGCTTGGGAGATTGCAGCTGCAACGATTTTTGGCAAATTCCGTAAAAGAAGGTTGCAAATATGCCATAATCGAAACTTCTTCAGAGGGAATTTTACAGCACAGACACAGATTTATTGATTACAATGCCGCTGTTTTTACCAATTTATATCCAGAACATATTGAGCGCCATGGCAGTTTTGAGAATTATAAAGCTGCGAAAGTAAAGTTATTTGAGAAAGTAGCCCAAAAAAAAGATGGGGTTGGTATTTATAACCTAGACGACGAGAACATAGATTACTTCATAAAGCCGCCAATTAAGACTAAATTTGGTTTTACCCTGCAAGATAAAAACGATAATAGGGTTGACCATAGATTTATGGTTTTAAGTATAGAATTGTTTGCTGATAAAAGTATATTTTGCTTTGAAAATAACAAAATAGAGGTTCCTTTAATTGGCAGGTTTAACGTCGAAAATGCAGCTGCTGCAATTAGCGTTGTATTGTCGCAAGGTCTTAAAATAGAAGAAATCAAAAAAGTATTACCGCAAATTAAAGCTCCGCCTGGAAGAATGGAAGTTATAAATAAGGGTCAGGATTTTAAAGTTATTGTGGATTATTCTTACGAGCAGACAAGTTTAGAAAAAGCCTTGAGGACGGTAAAAGTTTTTAATCCCAACAGAGTAATTGTTGTGTTCGGTTCGGCTGCCGGAGGGAGAGATAAATGGCGCAGGGCGGCTATGGGAAAGGTTGCAAATGAACTAGCTGATATTATTATAGTTACGACAGACGATCCATACGACGAAGATCCGACGAAAATAGTTGATGAGATCCTTAAACCGGTCCTAGAAAACAAGCAAAGAGTTTTAGGAGAGAACGTTTTTAGGATTGTTGATCGCAGAGAAGCAATTCAAAAAGCGTTAAGATTGGCCCAAAAAGACGATTTAATCTTATTCGCGGGAAAAGGGGGAGAGCAATGGATGAATGTGGCCAAGGGCAAGAAAATGCCTTGGCAAGAGTCAGAAATTGTGCGCGAAGAGATTAAAAATATCAGATTGGGCAGGTAAAATATCGATTTTTGTATAAAAAACCCGGTTTATACCGGTAATTGCCTTTTGTGTTGTTTTGAGTATAAGGACTTGACAAGCTTACCCAACCTTGATATAATACGCATTATTACTTATCATAATAAGGATTTACAATTAGGTCTAAAGTTGGGGGTTCCCGGAGTTCTTCACTGATGGATAATTTGGCTTTCAGCGAAATTACTCCTCGGAAGGGTTCTGATTTTGCGTCACCTGTACCAAATTTAGCCCCCAGCTTTAGGTCTAATTGTTATGAACCAGTATGCTGCGCCCAATGGGCGCAGTTTTGTTATGCCTCCGCCATTCTTTCTATTTCCTCTAGCGTAGTTAATCCTTGCAAAACCTTGATTAGTCCATCTTGATACATCGTAAGCATTCCTTTTTTGATTGCCAGCTTTTTCATATCTATGACAGAAGGGTTTTTAAGTATCAATTCTTCCATTTCGTCATCAATCAAAAACGCCTCATAAATACCAATACGGCCTCTGTACCCTGTCTCGTTGCAGTTTACACATTTGTTAACCCTCGGTATTTTAAGGGAGCTTGCCGAAGGATCTATTGGTAACAACTCTTTTTTAACGTTTTGCAGCCCTTCTTTAATTTTTTTTAATTCGATTGGGGAAGCAGGGGTTAATTTAGAACACTGTTTGCAAACGGTTCTTGGCAGTCTTTGTGCGATTATTGTATTAACGGCGGGCGCAACGGAGATTGGTCTTACACCAAGGTCAACCATACGTGCCACAGCTCCAGCTGCGTCATTTGTATGCAAAGTAGAAAAAACAAGGTGACCGGTTAATGATGATTGGCAAGCTATTTCTGCTGTTTCCAGGTCTCTTATCTCGCCGATAAGAATAACATCTGGGTCTTGTCGCATTATTGATCGTAAACCGCTAGCAAAACTATATCCTCTATTTGAGTCGATTTGGGTTTGGGATAATCCTTCCAAATGATATTCTATTGGGTCTTCGATGGTGATAATTTTGATTTCAGGATTATTAATCCTTTTTAAAATTGCATATAGCGTTGTTGTTTTTCCAGATCCAGTAGGGCCAGTTACGATAAACATTCCATTGGGTCTTTTGATCTCTTTCAAAAAGATATTTAATAAATCTTGTCTTAGTCCCAGTTTTTCTATTTCCATTATGTTTTTGGGATTTAAAAGACGCATCACTACCGCCTCTCCTCTTTCGGCGGGTAGGGTAGAAGTTCTTACTTCGGCCGACGTTGATTCTTGTGTTCTTCCTGTTACTAAAATAGTAAACCGACCATCTTGTGGTCGGTTCGTAACGTTCAATTTTACTTTCGATAATAATTTAATCCTAGAGAGAAGGGTTTTATATATTTTTAGATCTATACTGGTGACATCGTGCAGAACACCGTCCATTCTTATTCGCAATTTCGCCCGTGCTTCTTCTGCCTCCATGTGAATATCAGAACCATTAAGGAGAATTGCCCCTCCCAGAATCATTTCTAAAATCTTTGTTACCTTTTCTTGAAGAGATCTTTGTATTGTGGCTTCGTATTCTGGGATGTTGCTAATCTTTCCTATCTCTTCTTCAAAGATTTCAACCTCCCCGGTTATTTTTGGCTTTACCATTTCCATACGCGCAGTTTTCTTTTACAATAAAAGTGTTATTCGGAAAATTATTCTTTTTTAATTCTTCAAATTACTTTATATAATCTATCTTATTTTGGTCAAATGGTCAACCCGGTAGTAGATTTTTGACAGCTTCGTCGCCATAAAGGCGACGAAATATTTGGCGAGGCCAGTCAAAAATTCACTACCGGGTCAATCTTCAAATTATATAATGAAAAAAGACCTAAAAAATTATTCTTTTTTATCTCATTTCCCTTCGGCGACGAGAAGACTGGGAGAGATTTTGGGTAAAGAAATAATTAAGGCCAAGCTAGGGAAAACAGCTTTGGTTTTAGCTTTAAATGGTGACCTGGGTAGCGGCAAGACGACTTTCTTGCAGGGCTTGGCCAAGGGTCTGCGCATTAAGAGTGCGGTACTAAGCCCAACATTTGTTGTTATGAAAAGGTTAAGTATTGGCGAATTATCTAGACCTAAAGATAATGAATTACATGACCTGTTTCACATCGATTGTTATCGAATAAGAAAGCCTAAAGAATTATTGAATCTGGGTTTTAGAAAGATTATTAATAACAATGCCAATGTTGTGGCTATAGAATGGGCAGAGCGGATTAAATCTCTATTGCCTAAAAATTCTATCGTTATTAATTTCCGTTTTGTGGACAATAAAACGCGAGAAATCGAAGTTTTAAGTTTGGCTGAATAGGTAGCTGTGATACAATGAAACTAACAAATCGATGCCAGAATATTTCTATACGGCAAAATCTTTTGAAGGAGACGTAAAAACAGGGGTCTTACAAGCTCAAGACCAGTCAGGGTTGGCAAAAATTCTTCGTCAAGATGGATATTTTTTGTTGTCGGCAAGTTTAGAAGAAAAAGGCATTAAAAAGAAAGGTTTTTCTTTTTCGATTCCTTTCTTGAGTAGGGTTTCTCTTGCTGATAAATTATTCTTCATCCGTAATCTCGAAGTTATGATAGCCGCTGGAATTTCCTTACCCCGGGCCATTGAAGTTTTGGCCGGGCAGACAAGAAGTAAAAAGTTTAAAACTGCTTTATTTGAAATCTCCGACAAAATCATAAAGGGAGAAAATTTTTCAAGTTCCCTAAAAAAATATTCCAATATCTTTCCAGAGTTGTTTCAGAACATGATTGAGGTTGGAGAAGAAACGGGCACGTTGGAAGATGTTCTTAAAACCTTAACTCAACAAATGGAAAAAGAATATGAATTGAGATCGAAGGTGATGGGAGCTTTGATTTACCCAGCTATAGTTATTACGGCAATGATTGGTATTGGTGTTTTGATGTTGATTATGGTTGTGCCAAAATTAGCAGAAACTTTTGATGAGCTAGGAGTCACACTGCCAATAACAACCCAAATAGTTATTAATTCGGGAGTTTTTATGGCCACTTATTGGTATATTGTGGTTTTGATCGTAGTAGTTATTGTCGTGCTTTTTAGGTACATTTTAAAAACCAAATCTGGAAAGAAAAGTTTTGACATGTTGATGCTTAAACTTCCCGTTATTTCCCCTATCGTCAAAAAGACTAATGCTGCTTATACGGTAAGAAGCCTAAGCTCTCTTTTCTCTGCGGGGGTGCCAATAATACGTACCTTGGAAATTGTTTCGAGATCTTTGGGAAATTTCTATTTTCGAGAAGCAATGTTAGATGCCGCAGAACAAGTCAAAAAAGGAAGTAAATTATCGGAAGCTCTAAAGCGCCACGAGGCCATTTATTCGATGATAGTGATTCAGATGATTGAGGTTGGGGAGGAAACTGGAGAGACAGCAGATATCTTAAAGAAATTAGCCGAATTTTTCGAAGAAGAAGCGACAAACGCCGCTAAAAATTTATCAGCCGTTATTGAGCCAAGTCTCATGCTCTTGGTGGGAGCGCTAGTTGGTTTTTTTGCAGTTTCAATGATCCAGCCAATGTATTCAATGCTGGGTGCAATTCAATAATTCGGAAAAAATGAGATTAACAACTCAAAATAGAAAGAGATTAGGTTTTACTCTTATAGAGATTATTATTGTCGTTAGTATTCTGTCTATCTTGGGAGTTATAACCATACTGTCGCTATATCCTTTTAATAGGGAGGCTCAGTTAAAAAATAGCGCTGGGAATATCGCCAATGTTCTTCGACTTGCTCAGAGCAAAACATTAGCATCGGAGGGGGCAAGTAGCTACGGCGTATATTTCGATACCGCAGCCAGTCCCAATAAATACGTTCTTTTTAAGGGGAATGATTACGCTGGCCGAGACCCTTCTTATGATATAATCGCCCCTCTTTCTAGTCTGATTGAAATTTATAATATAGATCTAGGCGGACAGACCGAAGTTGTTTTCGATAGGATTGTTGGTACCGTAGATAATCCCGGTAGCGTTTCCATAAGGCTAAAAACAGACACGACCAAGACGCAAACCATATATGTGGATAGCGTCGGTGGCGTAAGTATGGTTGAGTCTAGCGCTCCTTCTGGTGGGCGAATTCAAGATTCTCGACATGTAGAATTTACTTATGGCCGAGTCATTAATACCGGCAATGAAATCCTAACGCTTACATTTGAGGGCGGAGTAATTCAGAACATTCCTATAGTTGCGAATATGCAGAATGGCCAAATCTATTGGTTGGGAGAGGTCAATGTGGGTGGCGTGGGCCAGCGGGTAGAGGTGAGCACGCACAGATTGAACGATCCAGATACGCTATTCTCTATTCGTAGGGATAGAAGATACAATAATGTATCGTTGCAAATCACTCTAAGCGGAGACAGTTCCGGTTATTTATTGAATTATAATAGCGACGGGTCTGTCACTACAAAACAATCGATTTTTGCGTCTGAACCATTATGGCAATAGTTAATAAATTAAATAAAAAAGACAATAGGGCATTTGGGATGATCGAGATTCTGATAGTGATTTTTCTGATAGTTGTTGGAATTTTATCCGTATCGAGTCTGGCCGCTACCATTTTAAAGATATCTAATTTAAACGGCCAAACTACTCAAGCCAACAATCTTGCCATAGAAGCAATCGAAGCGGTCAGGACTATCCGGGATGGAACAGATTGGTTCGTTGATGGTCTGGGTATCGTTAATATCGGCGCTATTTATCGAGTCCAAAAAACAACAGATGCCCCGCCTCAATGGCAATTTGCGTTAGGACAAGAAACGATAGGCGGTTTTACGCGCCAAGTTATTTTGAGTCGAGTTTTCCGCGATCAGTCTACTGGGAATATTGCGGAATCAGGTATTGAGGACCAAAAAACAAGAAAAATTACTGTTACTGTCTCTTGGGCCGACAAGTCAGTATTATTAGCAACTTATTTGAGCGATTGGAAATAAATGACCAGAAAACAAGGGTTTACCTTAATAGAGACTTTGGTTTATATTGTTGTCTTGGTTATTATTCTGGTTGTTGTAATTTCCTTTTTGAGCTGGTCTATAAGGATTAACGTCAAGGCGAAAATAGCAGTAGAAACTTTAAATAGCGCCAAGAGGATAATGGAAATTATAGATTACGAAATTAGATCATCCAAAAGCATTTATAATCCAACCAGCATTTTTAATTCAAATCCCGGCCAATTATCACTAGAAACCGCCAATCATCTGCCGGTCGGGGAGAAAATTACGTTTGTCGATTTTTATTTATGCGGCGATCAACTTTGCTTGAAAATGGAATCGCAAGACCCAGTAGCATTAAGTGCCCCGAATATTAAAATAGACAACATCATTTTTAGAGAGGTTGTTTCTGGCGATCGGTCTTCTGTTCAGATCGAATTGACCGCTAGTTATGATAGCCAAAGCGAACTCCCCGAATATCAATCAACAGTTAGTTTGAAGTCTACCGTTTCTTCAAGGTCTTATTAATTCTTTTAAAAAATATGAAAAAATTAAATCAACAAAAAGGGTTTGCAGCTTATCTTTTAACTATTATTGTTTTGGTTGTAATTCTGGGGATTACAATAGCTTTATCGGCGCTAATTCTAAGTCAGCAGAAGATTACCAGCAATATTAAAAAATCCGACCAGGCATACTCTGCTGCCGAAGCTGGTATCGAAGACGCGTTAGTGCGTTTAAAAAATGGTATGAGTTGGGACAGTCCATATTCTCTAAACGTTGGTACAACCTCTGTTAATATTGAAATATCTGACGAAGAAGAGGGTTTCAGGACCATTACTTCTACGGGAAATTCAGCGGGATTAGTTAGAAAAATAAGGACTGTATTCGGAATTTCCAATGAGGAAGTTAATTTTTATTATGGTATTCAAGTGGGAGACCTCGGTCTTTTGATGGATAGTAACGCCATCGTGCACGGGAATGTTTTCTCTGATGGACCAATTGTTGGCAGTTCTAACGTTAAAATATATGGAGATGTGGTTTCAGCAGGGCCAAATGGCACGATAGACACGCTAGCCGTTAAAGATGACGAAGGGGGTGGTAGTGTCTGGGCAACAAATTTGACAGATTGCGATATTGAAGGAGACGCTCATTATACAAATATTGATGATTGCGATATTGATGGGTCGGAGTTTAGTCCTGAAAATGGAGGAGATCTGCAAGCGCTCCCCATAACCCAAGATCAAATTATGGAATGGAGAAATCAAGCTGCAGATGGTGGCGATCTCCCCGGTTATTTTTTGGGCGGAAGTGATACTGCTTCGCTCGGTCCTAAAAAAGTTATTGGAGATATGGCGATGGACAGCAATGCCATATTGACTCTTACTGGAACAATATGGGTTACTGGAAATTTGACCCTGAACTCCAATTCGATTATCCAGTTGGATCCTGGTTATAATCCTTATAGTGGAATTATCGTGGTTGATGGCCAAATTTCTCTTAGTAGTAATGCAACTTTCTGTGGCTCAGAAGGTTATAAACAAACGGGTAAATGTAATTCCCCTGTTGTTGGAAATTATGTCATGCTTTTATCTACCAAGAGTTCTTCTGGATCCGCAGATTCAGCAATAATCTCAAGTAGCAACACAAAGACAGCTATTTTGTATGCTTCCAACGGTTTTATTACTTTAAATTCTACCTCTAACCTGAAGGAGGCAACGGGCAGAGGAATTAAAATGGATTCAAACGCCAACGTAAGTTATGAAACGGGCTTGGCGGATGCGAGATTCAGCAATGGTCCGGGTGGCGGATGGACGCTGAAAAGCTGGCAAGAAATAGAATAGTTATCATTTTTCAGTGTTAGTGTTTGATATGTAATCAAAAAAATAAATGTTAAACTTTTTAAGCATAGAACCAGACACTTTCGGTCTTGATATTTCTGATCTGTCGTTGAAATTTGCAAAACTCAGAAAAAGAAGAGGCGCCTTGAGTCTCGTTTCCTTTGGAGAAGCATTAGTTCCGTCCGGGATAATCCAAAATGGAGAACTCCGGAACGCAGACGCATTGGCAAATATCATAAAAGAAGCGTTGCCTAAGATTAGAGGAGAAAGGTTGAGAACAAGATATGTTGTTGCTTCTTTGCCGGAAGAAAAATCTTTTTTACAAGTAATTCAGCTCCCTAAAATGCCCGAAGAGCAATTAAAATCTTCAATCCGATTTGAGGCAGAGAATTATATTCCATTGCCGATAGAGGATGTGTATATAGATTTTCATATCATTCAGCCATTTCGTAATCATCTCGATCATTTTGACATATTGATCGCTGCGCTTCCAAAAACGGTTGTGGATCCCTACGTCGAATCTATAAAAAAAGCAGGACTAATACCTTTAGCCCTAGAAATAGAGTCTCAGGCAGTTTCTCGGGCATTGGTTAAAAATGAGATTAGTCCTTTCTCCGTTCTTCTAATTGACTTGGGGGCAACCAGAACTAGCTTCATTGTTTTCTCTGGATATTCTTTGCGTTTCACTTCCTCTATTTCTGTTTCTGCCAACGATCTCACAGGATCTATCTCTAAGGTAATGAATGTCAGTATCGAAGAGGCAGAGAATCTAAAACAGAAATACGGATTAGATATAAGCAAGAAAATAAATTTTAGGAAAAATCTTCAGGGCCCCAGCTTCCAAAAAGAGATTGTTGAGGATAAGGCTCTTCTTGATGTTTTGACCCCGCCGATAATAGAATTGATAAAACAGATTAAGAAATATATTGATTACTATCAAACACACATAGGACACGAGCATTTTACTGACCAAAATAGCAAATCAATAAAAGAAATTCTATTATGCGGGGGTGGTGCCAATCTAAAAGGTCTAACAGACATACTTTCATTGGAATTGCAGTTGCCTGTTTCTACTGGTAATCCGTGGGTTAATATATTACCCCAACCCCTCAAAGAAGTACCGGAGCTTCCGTATGACAAATCGTTGTCTTACGTAACAGCCCTTGGATTGGCCTTACGTAGCTTTAGATCTAAAAATGATTAATTTATTACCTCCATTAGAAGAAAAAGAGATACAAAAAGAAAGACAGCTCAGGATAGTGTTGGTTTTAGGTATAACGCTATGTTTTTTCTGTGTGTTCTTGTTGTTGGTGCTTTTAGCGATCAAGGTCCATATCAGTGGTGAATTAGATATCGCGAAAAATAGTATCGCTATCCAGGAGAAAAGCTTTAATAATCCAGAAACAGAGTCCTTGAGAAAGAATATTGCTTATTTCAACGATATTCTTGGTGGCATAGATGCTTTCTACGGATATCGATCAATACCATCGTTATTTCTAGAAAAATTAT
The DNA here is from genome assembly GCA_964518135.1 of uncultured Candidatus Saccharibacteria bacterium. Lineage (GTDB taxonomy): Bacteria > Patescibacteriota > Minisyncoccia > Minisyncoccales > 2-12-FULL-40-12 > 2-12-FULL-40-12. The sequence goes on along the minus strand of CAZFEY010000003.1, from coordinate 11,337 downwards.
ACGCCAGCTTACCAGAAGATCTTTATTTGACTAAAATCTCATGGCAAAAAAAAGACGGAAATGTAGAAATTTTTGGGTTTGCCCGTTCGCGCCAAACATTATTTTCTTTAAAAGGTAACCTTGAGAAAGAAGAGGTTTTTGAGGGAGTTTATTTCCCCCCATTAAATTGGATTAAACCAGACAATATTGATTTCCAGGCTAAATTTAGGATTAAATAGTATGACATTAAACAACATATCCAAAACACCTGATAATAATCTGAACGCGTCAAAGAAAGTGTGGATATCTATTTTGATATTTCTTGTAATTGTGGCCATCTTTTTCTTTTTACCGATAAGGCTATTGCTTTTAAGCATTGCTAAAGACGCAGAAGAATTATTTGAGCAGAAGGCAAATTCCCTTATCAGAGAAAAAGAGGTTGAGAATCTTCAATCAAACAAAGCTTTTTACGAAAACCATCAGGTGGATCTATCAGGAGTTGAGAGTCAGCTTGTTTATGCCGACATGCCTATTGACCTAATTACTTTCTTAGAGGATGGCGCCTTGTTGTCGGGTGTTAAAATTAGTATCTCTCCTGGCGTTGTTGGTGCGCAAGAAAAAGATACCTGGCCCACCTTCGATCTGTTGTTGTCTGTTGAGGGATCATCGTCGGGTTTATTAAAATTCCTGAATAAGTTAGAGAGTGGCCAATATTTTATAGACATTACAAGTTTAGGTGTTACAATTTTGGCAAGAGGAGAGGCTGAGGGGCAAAGCATCAGAAATATCAGTGCTGCCATATCAATAAAGGCACTCGTAAGAAAATGAAGCAATCACTTAGCATCGACACCAAGAGAATAAAACTTTTTTGGAACCGCGTGCCATTGTTTTTGGCTAAACAATCATTTGGAGTTATTTTGATACTCTTTGTAGCTTCTTTAATTATTGGTTTTTTTGTTTATTATAATTATCTTGTATTGGCGCAAAATAAGCCCATAGATTCAGCGGATAGAGAAATACGTTTTAACGAAGAAAGATTTGAGGAGCTATTAACGAAGCAGCAAGAAAGAAAGACGAGATTTGATGAGACAGATTCTAGAGTATATCCTGATTTGTTTAGGTTATAGATTGGATTGACCGAAGGGCTAAATTAGAGTATGATTTTAAGACCATAGGAGCCCCCGTAGCTCAATGGATAGAGCAACAACCTTCTAAGTTGAAGATAGGGGTTCGATTCCCTTCGGGGGCATAAGTGCAAATTTGGTGGCTATGGTGTAATGGCAGCACAAGAGTTTGTGGAGCTCTTTGACGATTTCCATGAATGAGACTAGATCTATCGTGTGTATGATATAAATTGTGGTATTATAAATACGTTGAACGTATTAATATAACCACTTTTTAAAATATATGAATTGGGATTACATAGCAGGCTTTTTTGATGGCGAAGGGACTGTTGGTAAGTATAGTGAAAGCGGCTATAAGATTGGCATTAGTCAAAGTCATAAAGGAGTGCTTAAAGATATTCAGAATTTTAGCGGTGTAGGAAATATACATCTTATCAAAAAGAGGAAATTGCACTGGAAAGATGCATGGATCTATTATATCGCTAAGCAAGAAGATGTATATTTTTTTCTTACCCATATTCTTAACGGGCTTATAGTCAAGAAAGAGAGAGTATCAGAAATTATACCTGAGTTAAAAATAAACGCAGAAAATAGCAAAAAGAGAAGGCAAAAGCACTTAGCTAATAAGAAAATGGCAAAAGATCTTAGAGAGCGAGGTTGCTCTTATCGGGAAATTGGAAAAAGATTAGGCATAGATTGGGGATATGCTCGTAGATTAATTATGGATTTAAGTTAGTTATGGTGGGCGTAGTGTAACGGTTAGCACAAGGCTCTGTGGAAGCCTTAGAGGGAGTTCGAGTCTCCTCGCTCACCCTAACAATGCTTGTTAAAATGTATGACATCAAAGAATCGCCAATAAGGCGGTTTTTTGGTAGAATAGGATAAAGTTTAAATCAATAAAACAATAATAAAAGACATGCCATTCATCGCTCAAGGTAGAACCAATATATTATATGTTTTAATAGTTTTAATTGTGGTCGTTGTAGTGGGTTTATTGGTATTTAATTCATATGGTGATTTGACGGAAAAGAATAATAAGCAGGATATTAAAAATGCCCCAGATGACCAAATGAAAGAATCATTGAAGAATGCTGAAGAAAAATATATTGAAACGACCATTGATTTTGGCGAACCAGGTGAATATAAAGCATTTTTTGAAAATGTTCTTGCCTCAGGAAAAGATTTTGACTGTGAATACACTCCAGCTAGCGAATACAGAGATAAGATTCTTCTCAAGAGGAGTGGTAATCTATTAAAGCAGATTATTTTAGATTCGGCGGCGGAAAACCTTGCTATTATAACCGATATGAATACCAAAAAAACATTCTCCACAGTATACGAAACGAAGAGAAAAGAAACTGGATGCGACTGGGTCGTTGCAATAGATATAAACGGTGAGTCCGAGACCTGGGGATTAGCCGTGAATTATAGCTCATTTATGTTGACATTCCAATCAGAATATGAAAAAGGCGTATTGGTTTGTGCTAAGCCGTCTTTTTCTGCAAATGAATTCAATGCAGTTGGTAATGTGTGTCCTGTAGAGCAAGTCTTTGACGCTTCGATAAAAGAAAGTGACATCGACAACTATATTAATAATCTTCTAAATGAATAATTAATTAAATGGAGAAAGTATACATCGTTTTTGTATTAGGCGTTATTGGAGTGGTAGCAATACTTTTAGGTAAGAATATACGGCCGAAATGGTTTTCGAAACGTGGCACGACCGCATTATTTCTAATAATAATGGGATTCATACTAGGGTACGGAGAAAATCCTTTAATAATGTACTTGTTAATAGGAGCTGGTATGTTCCTTACTGTAATCGATATAGTTAACAAATCAAAAGACAAAAGATTGTAATTACCCTAAAACCAGGTTCTAACAATGTTCGCTAGACAACCCTGACAATGCTTGTCAAAATGTATGACAACAAAGAATCGCTTAAAGAGCGGTTTTTTGGTAGGATAATACAAAGGTTTTATTAATAATTAATAATCAAAAACATGTTATTTATTGCTCAAGGTAAAACCAATTGGACCTTTTTGTTAATAGTTTTCATCCTGGCTCTTATGGTTGGCCTGGGAATTCTTAAATATTATCCCAAGATCAATGATTTAGGAGTAGAACAGAATACAGAAACATCACAAGAGAATAATAAAAATACAGTATGCAATATTACAGACTGGGCTACATATACGGATAATGAGTTTGGTTTTTCTATGCAGTATCCTAAAAACGTATATAGTTCTGACGGTTTAGTGCCAGTCAAAATTATAAAAGAAGATGCGTATAAAACCTGGGTTGCTTTTGACGAAAGTAATTTATGGACAACTGGTATATCCATAATCGTTGAGCCTGCAGAAAACGAAAACGCTGTTAAAGATTTTATCGATAGGCGTTTTTCGGGACAATGTACTTTAGACTATCTTGAGCCAATATCTAACAATACTAGTAAAATCCATTTGAAAGCCATACAACAAGAAGGTCCAAATTCTTGCGGTGCTTGGAAGCTGGAATACCGTAACGATATCGAGAAGATTGTCATGATTGGTAATAATGGTGCTCCGACTTTCTTTGTCACAAAAGAAACGTCAGACCCATCAAAGGCCGTATTTTGCGACCAGATAATATTGGACAGTTTCCAAATTTTTAATATCGAGCGATATGTAAAAATTATTGCTCCCAACGGAGGAGAAAATCTCTGTTTGGGTAAAGATTTTTCAGTGAAATGGAGGAGTAAGGACGTAGATGCAGTATCACTAACCATCATGCAGTATTATATTGGTGGCGGTGGATATGGTTACGGATTAGGTCAATTCCCTGCGGACCATGCGAGGGAAAATCCTGGAGAAGGTCAGTATATTTGGAAAGTTGGAGAAACCACTGGTAACAATAAAATAGGCGTAGGCTACGGATACAAGATAACGATAAAGGGCGGGTATCAAGGCGAGACAGTTGAGGATGAAAGCGATAACACTTTTAATATTATATCTTGCGAATAGCGTCTACGGGCTACAAGGTGTTATTTTGACATGTTCATGTTTAAGAACAGGTTCTAACGTCATCCGATATCCGATCCAGACAATACCTCCTCAAAAGGGAGGTATTTTGGTAGGGTAAATTTATTGCTATGCCTAGAGAATCAAAACAGAAAGATATTTATTTAATAGCTCAAAATATACGTAGTTTGTTTAATGTTGGCGCGCTTTTCCGTTGTGCCGATGTGTTTGGGGTGAAAAAAGTTTATTTGTGTGGTTATACGGGTTTTCCGCCACGGAAAGAAATTTCTAAAGTTGCTTTAGGTGCTGAAAAATGGATTCCTTGGGAAAAATATTGGCAGACTCATGTTCTTATTAAAAAACTAAGATCTGAAGGTGTTTGTGTCGTTGCGCTGGAAACCGGCAAAAAATCTATCTCGCTTCCTAATTATAAACCATCTTTTCCAATGGCTTTAATCGTAGGTAGTGAAACTAACGGTATTAGTAAGAAGATTTTAGAAATGGTTGATAGCAGAGTTTCTATACCAATGTTCGGCAAAAAAGAATCTCTTAATGTGGCAGTAGCTGCGGGAATTGCTTTGTGTCAATTAAGGAATCGCCGCAAGTAAAAAACTGGGACAAGACCCAGTTTTAATCGTTTAATATTTCTCTGTTACCTTTTTTCTTCTAGTTTTAGCTTTGTGGCGATTTCTTTCTTTTTTCTTAAGATTTTTAAATTAATTTCATCGCCAATCTTGAATTTTTCCAAAACGTCCGTTAGAGAATTTTTTTCATCAATTTTTTCTCCTTGCACTTCTAATATAATATCGAATTCCGTAATGCCAGATTTTTCTGCGGCAGATCCTGGCACTACGGCAGATTCGCCCAACCTCTCCCTGATTATCAAAGCGCCATAATCAACAGGGAGTTTATTCTGCTTGGACATTGCTTTATTTATTATTATATATTTAATACCCAAGAAAGGCCTTTTTATTCTGCCGTATTTTTTTACTTCCTCTAGATCTTTTTTAGCGTAGTTGATGGGTATGGCAAAGCCAAGGTTTTGGGCTCCCATTATCATGGCGGTATTAATGCCGATTACCTGCCGGGACATATTAACTAGTGGCCCCCCAGAGTTGCCTGGATTTATAGCTGCATCGGTTTGAATAAGTCCTTTTAGCCTTGCTGTGCTTTGAGAAAGGCCACCGAAAGCCGTAATGAGCCTTGATAGCCCAGACACAATCCCCAAAGAGATTGTATCGTGGAATTCTCCTAGCGGATTGCCCACGGCAATAACTTGCTCCCCAAGCTCTATTCTTTCAGAGTCTCCCAATTCAAGACAAGGAAGGTTTCTGGCCTCGATTTTTAGTATGGCAATATCATTGATAGGGTCGCGGCAAATGACTTTTGCCGGATATTGTTTTGTTGGTTCGGCTATTATTGTGTAGCTTGCTTCGGGGTCTGCGACGACATGTTGGCTTGTTAAGATGTAGCCGTCTGGAGAAACGATAAATCCAGAACCACCTCCAATTTTCGTCTTTTCCTCCTTGCCTTTTTCTATCTGGGGCATAATAAAGTTTTCACCTTCAAAGGGAAGAAAATAAAAACCGCCTACTTTCGGTAAGTTTTTAGAAATAACGACGGTGACAACTGCAGGGCAAATTTTCTTTGCCAATTCTACAACGGAGTATTCATTAGCCATATGAAAGCATTATATCATTGAGAATAATTGAAAACAATCAAGAATCGTGATAGGTTGTAAAATAATAACAGAACGAGCCCCTGGCTTAGATAGACAAAGTAGTCTCATCCCTACTCTATCTGACTCGTCTGACGTCCCCATAGTTCAATGGATAGAACAATTCCGTCCTAAGGAATAGATCTGGGTTCGACTCCTGGTGGGGACACAACAAACGAGTCAGGCTGGCGGGAGGGAAGGATCGAAATATTTTTAGGGCATGGGCCCATAGCTTAGAGGAAAAGCGTTAGTATGGCATACTAAAGATCGTGGGTTCGAGTCCCACTGGGTCCACAACGTTAAAATCTCTCTTAATAAATTCAATGAATAAAAGAACTTTGAACAATAACAATGCTGTGGTATTCGATTTTGTAGGAAAATCGGCCCAAGAGACAATAGGTCTATTTGATACCGATATTGAGAATGGTCTATCGCAATTCGAGGCAAAAAAACGATTAGAGAAGTACGGATTTAACGAATTAGCCACAGAAACAGTTACTTGGTTTGAAATATTATGGAGACAATTTAAGTCTCCGTTTTTGTATTTGTTGTTGGGAGCGGCCATCCTCGCTCTCTTACTGGGCGAAATTGTTGATTCTGCCTTGATTTTTATTTTTATAACCATCAATACGTCGATTGGTTTCTATCAAGAATATCGTTCTGATAAATCTCTAAAATTATTGAGATCCTATATTGCGACCAAGGATATAGTTAAAAGAGATGGAAAGGCGATTAAGGTTGATACTCGCGAAATCGTTCCTGGGGATATTGTCTTGTTAAAATCCGGAGATTTGGTGCCGGCAGATTTAAGATTGTGCCAAACAGATGCCTTACAGGTTGATGAGTCTGTACTTACGGGAGAGTCTGTGCCGGTTTACAAGAGAGAGAAAAAGATCGACGAAAATATTAAAGAGTATCATTTAGCTAAAAACATGGTTTTTAATGGTACGAGTATTTTGTCTGGGTCGGGCGTTGGTGTTGTTGTCGCGATCGGCAATAAATCAGCAATAGGTCGTATTGTTGGATTGACCAAGGGATTTGTGAAGGAAAGTGAATTTGCTAAGGGACTCGGCGGTTTTAGCAAATTTATATTACGCCTCGTTGCAATTACCATGATAATTGTTTTTGCCATTAATATTTTGATCAAGCGAGGAGCCACAGACACAGTAGATCTTTTAATTTTCTCCATTGCCTTGGCCATTTCCGTTATTCCAGAAGCCTTACCTGTCGTTTCTGTTTTTTCTTTGTCGAAAGGAGCGATCAGTTTGGCAAAAAAGGAAGTCGTAGTCAAAAGACTGACCGCCATCGAAGACCTCGGCGGTATTAACATTCTTTGTACCGACAAAACAGGAACTTTAACGGAAAACATTTTAAAAGTTTCAGAATTCAATTCTCTTAGCGATAACAAGGCCTTATTGTTTAAGGCAAATTTGGCAAACCAGACAGCAGGAGACGAGAAGGGGGATGATGCTTTCGATAGAGCCTTATTTTTAGCTCTAAACAAAGACGACGTAAAAAAGTTAACTTCTTACCCTATTCTAAAAGAAATACCATTTGATCCGTTTAGAAAACGAAATACTGTCTTGGTGAAAATAGGAAGAAAATTTGTCTTGATTACCAAGGGGGAGCCGGGAGAAATTCTGACACTATGCAATCACAAAAATAATCAAAACCGAAATTATTGGCCTTGGGTTGTTGAGAAAGGAAAACAAGGGAAAAGAGTTCTAGCCGTAGCATCAAAAGATTTTTTAGAAGAGCCGGTCAATCTTTTGAAAGCAGAAGAAAATCTTTCTTTGGAGGGTTTTATATCTTTTGAAGACAAAATTAAACCGACAACGTTCAGTGCTATTAAAAAAGCAAAAGACTTGGGCGTGCAGGTTAAAATTTTAACAGGAGATGCGCCAGAAGTTGCTGGTCAAGTAGCGAAAGAAATTGGCCTTATTGAAGATCCCGGAAAGGTAATTACCGGTATTGATTTTGTTAACAGGTCGGTTGATAAACAGCACCAATTGATTGAGGAATATTCGGTTTTCGCGAGAGTTTCTCCGGAACAAAAATACCACATTGTTTCTTTGCTGCAAGAAAAGAATTCAGTAGGTTTTCTTGGTGAAGGAATTAATGACGTCCCGGCGTTAAAAGTGGCCGGTGTTTCTATTGTTGTACAAAGTGCGGCAGATATTGCCAGAGAGTCTTCGGATATAGTGATACTGCAAAAGAGCCTGAATGTAATTATAGACGGAATTAAAGAGGGCAGGGCGATATTCTCCAACACTTTAAAATATATAAGAGCAACTTTAGCGTCCAATTTCGGTAATTTTTACGCAGTTGCAATTAGTTCGTTATTTATCGAATTTTTACCAATGTTGCCGGTACAAATACTTTTGGTAAATTTATTAACTGATTTTCCGATGATTTCTATTGCGACCGATAATATCGACGAAGAAGAAATAGTGTCGCCACAGAGATACAATATCCGCGATATTGCGCTCGTTGCAACTTTATTGGGTATTGTAAGTAGTGTCTTTGATTTTATCTTCTTTGCTTTGTACTTTAAAATTTCCCCTGCCGTTTTGCAGACCAACTGGTTTGTTGCAAGTATTCTTACAGAGTTAGCCTTTTTGTTTTCAATCAGAACTAAGCGATCGGTATTTTCATCCAATAGACCGTCTAATGGGATAATAATGTTTTCACTAATTGCTCTCGCCGTTACCATTGCTTTGCCCTACACCCAATTTGGCCAGTTGGTTTTCCGTTTTCATCCGATTGCCTTTTCGCATCTTATTACAATAATTGTTATTGTTGCAATTTACTTTGTTGTTTCGGAGATGGTGAAATTGTCTTATTATCGATTTCTACGCGACAGAAAAACAAAAAACAATAGCCTGATTAATAAGATTAGACATTAAGCGGGGCTGAACCGGTAGTAGCCCTTTCAGAATAGAGGCGAGAGATCGCTATGGGTTGACCCGGTAGTGAATTTTTGACTCGCTTCGCGAAATTGTTCGAAGAATGTCAAAAATCTACTACCGGGTTGAGTTTTAGCGATAAAAATGATATTTTTAAGAAACATTTTCGCTGTTTTTTTATTTTGTAAAATTATCGAGGAGATAGCTTTGAGTCGGGATATGCAATGGCGAGGTGCCTGAGTGGTTGAAAGGGATGGTTTCGAAAACCATTGTAGTCGCAAGATTACCGTGAGTTCGAATCTCACCCTCGCCGCCGTTTCATAAAAGAATTAAGTAAGCCGCAAAACCGGTAAGTTGTTTAGAATAAAAATATAAGATGTTTAACTTTCTTAGAAAACAAAAAAAAGAACCACAAAACATAGATGAGCTGCTGATTCAGTTTAAAGCGCTGAAGGGTAATTTCGATAAAATTACGCGCGAATTAAAGGATTTAAAAATGGCAAGTCGTTTTTCTTTTCAGAAAATAGGAATGGTAAGATTTAATCCGTTCGATAATATGGGGGGAGATCATAGCTTTTCTGTTGCATTGTTAGACATGAATAATTCGGGGGTGATTATTACGAGCCTGTACATTAGAGACGGCAATAGGGTTTACGGGAAAGCAATTCACAATGGCGCTTCCGAATATTCGTTATCCGCAGAAGAAAAAGAAGCCTTGGCGAAAGCAATAAATAACAAATAGGTATTTTATAGATTAGAACCTAAACTGCCAGAATTTATCATTATGAAAGATAAGAATAATAAAAAAATAGCGCCTAGACCTCCGGTGGTAGTTGTTATGGGTCATGTTGATCATGGGAAGTCTTCGATTTTGGAAGCGATCAAAGATTTAAAAATTTTATCTAAGGAATCAGGGGGTATTACTCAGCATATCGGAGCTTATGAGGTTGAGGTAGACGGGCAACCTTCTTCCGTTAAAACTACGGACGGGCAAAGAAAAATAACTTTTATTGACACTCCGGGCCACGAGATATTTTCTCAAATGCGTTCTCGCGGAGCGAAGGTTGCAGATATCGCTATCTTGGTAGTGGCGGCTGAAGAAGGAGTAAAGCCTCAAACCAAAGAAGCGATTCAGCACATTAAAGACGCCAACATTCCATTCATTGTAGCGATTAATAAGATTGATAAATCTACAGCTGACCCACAGAAAGTGAAAAGAGAGTTGTCGCAAGAAGGTATTTTGGTAGAATCTATGGGAGGAAAAATTCCATCTGTGGATTTGTCAGCGCACACCAAGGAAGGAATAGAAGACCTTTTGGATGTTATTTCCTTGGTCGGGGAAATGGAAGAGTTGAAAGCCGATATTTCAGGAGAAGCAGAGGGAATAGTAATTGAGGCTTATTTGGATCGATTAAAAGGTCCAACGGCTACCCTGCTTGTGTCTAAAGGGACCATATCTGCTGGTGATGTGATTGGCACCTCTTCTGCTTTTGGCAAAATAAAAAATATATCAGATTTTAAAGGGGAAAATCTGCAAAAAGCAACTCCTTCGATGCCGGTTGTTGTTATTGGGCTAAACGACGTGCCGAAAGTTGGAGATACATTTAAGGTTTTTTCAGATATCGAAGCGGCCGAGAAATATATCCAAGAAGAAAAACCAGAGAAAGAAAATATAAAAGAAACGCTTGTTGCCCCAGATACTACTGAACAAAAAATGCTTAACTTGATAATAAAAGCTGACGTGGCAGGTTCATTGGAGGCGATTGAGGAAGTTTTAAAAAGTGTTTCAGGGGAAAAATATAAACTCAAAATACTGAGAGCTGCCGTTGGAGAAGTTGGAGAAACAGACGTAAAACTTGCTAAAGGTTCAGGTTCTAAGATTTTGGCGTTTCGTGTTAAAACAAGCCCTATTGCAAAAAGCTTAGCCGAGAGAGAAAAGGTGCGTGTTATTACTTCTGAGATTGTTTATGAATTGATTGAGACGGTAAGGAAACTTATGGAAAAGATAGTAGAGATAGAGATTGTAAAAGTTGATATTGGCAAGATCAAAATTTTAGCAGTGTTTCTGACAGAAAAGAATCGACAAATTATTGGCGGTAAAGTTGTTGAGGGAGAAGCAAGGAACAAATTACATTGCGAGATTATTAGGAACGAAGAAAAGATGGGAGAAGGCAGAATTATTAATTTGCAACGCAACAAAAAAGAGGTAACGAAAATACCAAAAGGAGAGGAGTGTGGGCTTTTGTATGAGGGGGGCGTAAGGGTTCAAGAGGGTGATATTCTGGTTCTCTACGTAAAAGAAGAAAGGAAGGAAGAATTGTAATCAGAAGCTAGGATTTAGAAAATAGGAAAATAGAAAATGACTAAGCGCATCCAACAAGTAGATCTTTTAATAAAAGAAGAATTATCAAAAATGATTGTGCGGGAAATTGAATTTCCACCAGGGGTTTTAGTAACGGTAACAAGAGTAGAAACCACACCTAATTTAATCGAGGCAAGAGTTTTTGTAAGCGTTTTACCGGAGAGTAAAACTAAAGATATTCTGCAATTATTAAAAGGTAGAATATACGATCTTCAACAAGGGATAAATAAAAAGCTGATAATGAGGCCGA
>CAZFEY010000002.1:53103-58280 GCA_964518135.1 uncultured Candidatus Saccharibacteria bacterium | reverse complement strand
CCTAATTCCATTATTGCTTTTTTAAGCGAGTAACGTATTGCAACAGATTTCTCTTCTTTTTTGAGAAGAGATAAGGCATGACGATAAATTTCTGACGTTTTTATCCCGGGTTTTAGTTCCCACTTGATACGCTCTATAACTTTATCTATGGAACCATGAGGCGCTTTAACGCGCCTTAAAGATCTTCTCAATTTTTGCTCAGAAAACGATTCTAATCTACCTGATGCCTTCTGTACCAAAACATTCTTAATAGTTATGTCGCTCATGAAAAATTATATATTATTGGCGATAAGTGGTCGCGGACTGGTTCGGCGTAATACTATCGCGTTAACAGCCCAAAAAACAATAAAACTAACGAACATCGCAGGAATAAATGCTTCAACCGGAGCCACCCACAGAAGAGCTGTAAGTGTAATTGCGCCAATGACAATGCTCCACAAGGCAGCTTGAGCTGTAGCTTTTTTCCAGTAAAATCCGAAGACTATTGCTGGCACAAGAACAGCTAGGTAACTAACGGCTTCGATGGCTATATGCACAACGCTAAATACAACCACAGCAATAATGACTGAAATAATTCCTATTACAAACGTTGTCCACCTGCTTAGACGCAGTGTTTGTTCGGGATTTAATTCTTTATTAAAAGTTTTCTGCATTAGATCGTGAACAATAGTCATACTCACAACAAGAAGCATAGTATCAGCAGATGACATAATCGCAGCCAAAAATCCTGCCAACACAATACCAAAGACCACTGGCGGCAAATACATAGAAAGCAGCTTGGGTACTACAAGGTTTGCATCAATGCCCGGTATTAATATATGACCATAAATCCCAAACAGTGCGCCTGTGACAATAAACAAAAATATTACAAATCCTCCTACTGTCATTGCCCACTGCACATTTTTCTTTGTATCTCCTGCGTAAGTTCTTTGCCAAATATCAGAACTGGTGATATTGGTAGCGCCTAATATTAAAAACCCAAGCAAGAAGACATACCAAGGCGCAAACTCGCTGCCGCCAAGAAATGAAACTGGTAGAGCAGCAATGGCTTGCAAGCCACCCCCTCGAGCAATAAGCATGGGCAAGAACATAAATATAAGCCCAAGCATAATAATAAATTGGAATATGTCGGTACGAATATCTGCCCTCAATCCTCCAATGGTGGTATATAAAACAACTATGCCACCACCAATAACCGTTGCCCACATAGGACTCATACCTCCTAATGCTGAAACGAATATGCCTAATCCTAAAATTTGCAACGCCAACCAGAAAAGGTAACTGACTAAATTCACCAATGTGCCAGCAACACGAACTGATTTAGAATAACGATAAGCTAAAAAATCCGGCAACGTATAAGCACCGGTCGCGTCGCCAAATTCTTTTATTTTTGGCGCAAAAAACTTCGCGTATATCAAAAAATAAACGAACAACGAGCCTAGTAAAAGCAAGGTGGCTAACCCTCCCCCAGAATAAGCAACACCTGCGTTAGATAGTAACGCGCCAACGCCCACAAAACTCGAAACAAGCGTAGCAACTAATATAAATTTGTTGGTCTTCCTAGAGTTCACCCAGTAATCATCTAGATTGACCTTTTTGCGATCCCAAATTCCAATCACAAAAATAATCGCAAAAAATATACCAACAATCCAAACCACAATAGGATTAATCATGTTTTTTTTAAAATAAATTATTATTGATTCATCATACCTAAGTCTTTGACAGATAACAAATATTGACGCAGTAAACGCCCCGTCTAAAGACGGGGCGTTTTTTTATTTTTCGAAATTAAAATATATTCATCTATAAAATAGATTCTGGTAATTGACCAGCCCATATTGACAAATATTATTACAAATGCTATGTTATTTAATTAGTTCATTGACAATTAAATCTTAATTACTTGTTATATAAACCATCGCCCATCAATCAATCGGCTAAATGGCCGAGAAGGGAGGCATAAATTAACATAAGCAGTTCGCAAAATCAACGATAGCGAGGTGATTAACGTGTGGATGACAAGAAATTGATCGTCGCTCGAGTACATACCATCGTTTCAAAGGGTAAGCATGGACCATATGCAGTTGCTAGTTCCGCAGAAAAAGAATTTCAGAAAGAATATATTACATTCTCTTTGAAATCGCCCGTGTGGAACGAAGGCTCATGGCCCGAGCCCGGACACGATGTCGTGCTCGACAATATCACGCGCAAGAAGTCGGGCTGGCGAGCAGGAGATGCAAGATTCCTCAGGCCAGCGAACAACCTACCAGATAAGCCAAGGAGGTGATTCTGAATGATTGTAGGTGAGATCGTTCTATTTCTTCTTGTAGTTTTGGCTCTTATCTCGCTGATACAACCCATTACGAGACTCTTATTCGGTCGACCATCGAGGCCTGCCAATAAGGAGGACTTAGAACTACAGGAAATTCTTCGAGATCTGTCGGAGAAACGTCGCGTGTTGCAATCGAGAAAAGAGATCTCCGTAAAAAGGTCTGAGATCAATGATATCGAAGCGCAACTCGCAAGAATCTCTCTCGAAGAAGAATTGGCTAGGGTCCAATCGGATCTTAAGGCCAGACGAGAGCAAAGGGATCAGATGAAACTCATTCGAAGATCCCGCGCTGACTTGGCCAAGACAGAAGCAGCAATAACCGTTCTGGAGCAAGACGAGGAACGGTTGAAGATCGCGATCGATTCAAATCCAGATTAACTACAAGAACGGAGGTTCTTACAAAATGTATCTAGACGAAAACGAAACCAAAACAGTCGTCAAGGTTGTGGCCGGCATCATAATATTGATGCTGCTCATAATCATGAGTGTTGCTACTTTCGCAACAGTCTCGGCAGACCGATACCAGGTGAAGCAGGCCTTCATGAGCGGTACTATGTCCGCCAAGATGACGCCGGGCGTGTGGTGGCAGGGCTTCGGAAATATCTACGATTTTCCGAATGCCGAAACCTTCTACATGGTCGCGGATGCTGAAGAAGGGACATCCGAAGATCAATCTATTCATGTTCGCTTTAACGACGGTAGTGATAGCAATGTATCAGCTACCGCTAGGATCCTCTTACCCAAGGACCCTCAACAGGCAATCGATCTTGTCGAGAAGTACAGCTTTAAGTCATGGAACGAGCTGGAAGATGAGTTTATTCGTCCAAATATTCGCAAGATCATGACAATTACAGCTACCCTGATGAATGCAACCGAAAGCTATCAGTCCCGACGTGACGATTTTATCTTCTACATGCAGGATCAGTTCGCTAACGGACTGTACATGACAGAAAATAAAGAGGTCGACTATATCGACCCTCTAACGCAGATCGTCAGCAAAAGACGCGTTTCGGTCATTAGGTTGGGTGAAGATGGTCTCCCCATAAGGGCGGAGCTCATAACCGATCCAAACACGGGTACGCAGATGACGCCGTGGGCCACGATGGGCATTACTTTTACTCAGTTTGACTTGAAGAACCTGCTGTACTCGGATACAGTATACGCCCAGATTGCTGCCCAACAAGAAGCTCGGATGGGAGTTGAGACAGCCATCGCTAATGCCTTAAAAGCTGAACAGGACTTACTTACTGCCCAAAAACAGGGCGAAGCAGCCGTCATGACAGCCCGATACACGGAAGAAGCGCAACGAGTTCTGTCGCTCGTCGATGCAGAATACGCTCAACAGGTTGCCGAGATAGAAATGCAAGCTGCAGAGTTTACTAAGCAGCGCGATATTCTTCTTGGCGAAGGCGAAGCTGAAAAGAGACGCTTAATCCTTGATGCTGACGGAGCGCTGACAGTCAAGCTTGAAGCTTGGCGGGCAGTCAATCAGATGTACGCAACTGCCATACAGAACTATCAGGGCGATTGGGTACCTGATATCATCATGGGCGGTGATGGAACCGGAGAAATCAATGGCGGTCAGACCTACGTTGACTTTCTGCTGATGAAGCTGGCAAGGGATCTATCTCTTGATCTCGACGTCCCAGCGGGCGCCACGACAAACGCAGAATAGCAATAAGTAACAAGTAATAAGCAGTAAACGCCCTGTCTTCGGATAGGGCGTCTTTTTATTTGTTTAAACCTACCTCACAATACTTCCAGGTGACACCTCTTTCTCGGGACACAAAAGAACTGGCCTGTCGTCAGTACCAACCGCAAGAATCATTCCTTGGCTTAGATTACCTTTTAATTTTCTAGGTTCGAGATTTAAAACAATCGGAATTTCTTTGCCCATCAAAACAGCGGGGTCTGGAAAGGATTCAGCAATACCGGCAACTATTTGTCTTTGCTCTCCGCCAATATCGAAAATTAATTTGATTAATTTATCGGCATCAGGAATTTTTTCGGCAGAAATGACCTTACCAATTCTAATGTCTAGTTTTTTGAAATCATCTATGGTTATCATTGAATTGGTTTACTAATTTTATACTTTGACGACAAATTCTTTTTAAAAGACAATTCTAATTGAGAGCATTCATTTCTGCATGATTAACCGTTCCGTCTGGATTAATTATTACGCTCAGATTATATCCCCCGAGACAACGAATCCCTATCTCATTAAACCAATTCGGTCTATCGGTGCTATTTGGATTTTCTTCGCATCCCGGTATAAAAAACCAGCTGACCATATATTTATCATTTAGATCGTCATATGGTGGCTTATTTGCATTCGACTCAATATATCTTACAGAAACTTTTTGAGAAACAATCCATTCCGGATTCGCCTTAGTAAAATCAACCCCTAACTCATCGCTATTCCAATCAACAAATTTTTTCCTATTCCAATAAAGTTGCGGTTTTTTTAAGACGTATTGCCTGGCAATTTCGACAAGCTGAGAATTTTCAAAATTATTTGTTCTCCCTATTTGTTGTCCGACGATTGGCATTTCTGTTTTGTTTTTATTCTGCTGTCTATATAAAAGATAAAATGCTCCGCCAGCAATAATGATTAAAATAACTATAATTATCCAAATAAATTTCTTGTTCATGTTTTTATTTTACTTTATTAATTCTTCTATCGGAACCTCCAGTATTTTAGATATCTCGGTCTCTCGATCCTTCAACGAATTCAGGATGAATAAAAAATGTTGACGGCGGAGGGGGCGAGATTTGAACTCGCGATGCCCTTTCGGACATAGTTGCTCTCCAAGCAACCGCACTAGGCCACTATGCGACCCCTCCA
>CAZFEY010000002.1:0-53003 GCA_964518135.1 uncultured Candidatus Saccharibacteria bacterium | reverse complement strand
TTCGGACATAGTTGCTCTCCAAGCAACCGCACTAGGCCACTATGCGACCCCTCCAGAAGTTTTACCGCGGAAGATTGGATATCAATCTTGCGATATTTGGGTGTTGAGTGAAAAACTTATAATTCAGCAGTTTTAAAATCATCAAGAAATCATATAGCTCCTCGCGTAAACTTTCTGGGCCCGAAAAGACTTCCCAAAATTCTTCGGTTAAATCCTTGGCATAGTTATTTAGTACCTCTTTATCGCATTTTTCTTTTAAGTAGCTGGTGATCTTCTTAAATTCTTCCCTATCCAACCAAACGCCATGACACAAATTGCAAATATCAATTACTATTTTCGAATCGCTATAATGTACTTCATAAAGAGGGAGGCGACAAGAAGGACACAATCTCACGCCCCTACCAATCTTCAATCTGGTTTTATCTTTCCACAAATCCACATCTAACCATCTTAAGTTTCTGTCTTTAACGTCCTTTGCGATTCTTAGTTCCTCTTCTTCAAACCAAAGCCCAAGACATTTTGGACAACAATCGGTTTCAACTCCATAAAATATTGCCTTATCAAATTCTTCTTTATCTATTGGGCATTTCATAGTTTTTGATTTAAAACTTTAAATTTTTAATTGCCTTAAAGCAGAAACACGCTCTTCAATTGGCGGGTGCGTTAAGAATAATTTATAAAACCACATTTTCTGTTCTTGCCCCCGAAAAGGACTGGCTAAAAATAGGTGCGAAGTGGCATTATTAGCCACTCTTAATGGGGTACTATCTTTTGATATTTTTTCCAATGCCAATGCTAATCCCTCTGGATATCTGGTCAATAAAGCGCCGGAGGCATCGGCTAAAAATTCTCTTTTTCTGGAAATGGCTAATTTTAATAGATTGGCCATGATAGGAGCTAGGATAGCCAAAACAAGCACAATAACAAGAGCAATTGCATTATTACCCCTGTCGTCGCGACGACTACCTCTATTACCCCATAGGCTCGTTCTTAAAGCGAAATCCGTAACAAGTACCACGATCCCAACTAATACAACAGCTATCGTTGATAATAAGCTATCTCTATTCCCAATGTGTGATAATTCATGAGCAATAACGCCCTCTAGTTCTACTCTGTCTAATCGCTCAAGCAATCCTCGAGTCACCGCTATCGCGCCATGTTTCGGATCCCTACCTGTGGCAAAAGCATTGAGTTGACTTTCTTCCAATATATATATCTTGGGTAACGGAAGACCAGCGGTGATACATAGATTTTCTACAAGACGGTAAAGCTCGGGGTTATCTTCTTTCTTAATTTCTTTTGCTCTCGTTAAAGACAAAACTATGCTATCTGAATACCAGTACGAGAAAAAACTCGTCACAACGCTAAAAACAACCGCGAATATCAGAATGGCGCTACTGTCTAGCGCCCAACTTATAGCCCATCCAATCAAAATAATGAAGATTAAGAAAAAACCAATATACACCCAAGACTTCAGGACGTTTTTTTCCGCCAAAGTATACAAAGTTGGCATATTGAATCTAGAATTTTACGTTTACCGGGGCTTTGGCAGCCTCTTCTATCTCGAAGAATTCTGCCGCTTTAAAGTTAAACATTGAAGCTACTATATTTGCAGGAAAACTTTCAACACCAGTATTCAATGCCATAACATTAGTGTTATAGAATCTTCTTGAGGCCTGAATCTTGTCTTCAGTATCACGCAGTTCTCTCTGTAATTCCAGGAAGTTTTGGGAAGCTTGCAGCTGGGGATAGTTTTCCGACACGGCAAAAAGCGATTTTAACGTAGAGCTCAAGAAATTTTCTGCCTCCGAATGCTCCTTCATTGTTTGGGCACCCATTGCCATGTTTCTTGCCTTGGTTACGTTTTCAAAAAGCTCTTTCTCGTGCACCGCATAACCCTTAACAGTTTCTACTAAATTTGGGATCAGGTCATATCGCCTTCTTAATTGAACATCGATATCAGACCAAGACTCTCTAACGCGATTCCTTAAAACAATAAACCTGTTAAACATTGCGATTACCCAAAAAATAACCGCAACAACGATTATTAATACTATTAAAAGCCAATTCATAGAAATAATTTTTTATTTTCTAAGCGTAGCGAAGAAAACATTTATTATTATTTAATGGCGACCTTGTCTTTATATTAA
Source organism: uncultured Candidatus Saccharibacteria bacterium (assembly GCA_964518135.1). Taxonomy (GTDB): domain Bacteria; phylum Patescibacteriota; class Minisyncoccia; order Minisyncoccales; family 2-12-FULL-40-12; genus 2-12-FULL-40-12. Next base: position 50,853 of record CAZFEY010000002.1, on the reverse strand, counting down.
AATATTTTGCCTAATTTATCAACACGAAAACAAAAGAGCGGCTAATCTTAGCCACTCTCTTAAAACCATTAATAACCTCCCATTCCGGGCATGCCCGATGACATGTCGGTTTTCTTGCCATCATCCGGTTCGTCAACAATAACCACCTCTGTAGTCAACAACATTGCGGCCGCAGAAGCTGCGTGCTGCAAGGCAGATCTTACAACTTTTGTAGGGTCAACAATACCCAACGCGATGAGATCTCCATAATTCAAATCTTGAGCATTAAAGCCATAATTACCATCCTTGCTCTTTACCTCCTGCACCACAATGGCTCCGTCCATACCAGCATTTTCAGCTATTTGTTTAATTGGTGCTTCTAGGGCTTTTTTGATTATAGACAGACCCGTTTTTTCATCCCCAGTTAAATCATTATTTTCTAACGCTCCTATACATCTTAGTAAGGCTGTGCCGCCGCCAGGCAAAACACCCTCTTCTATGGCAGCTCTTGTTGCGTTCAACGCATCTTCTGTCTTTCTTTGCTTGGCTTTCTGTTCAACTTCCGTGGCAGCTCCTACCTTGATAACAGCAACCCCACCGGCCAATTTCGCTAGTCTTTCTTGCAGTTTTTCTTTATCAAAATCAGATTCTGTATGAGTAATTTCACTTCTGATCTGCTGCACTCTTTTATCAATCTCTTTCTTATCTCCCTGACCATCAATTATAGTTGTTTTTTCTTTTTCAGAGACAATCTTTCTTGCCCTGCCTAATTGTTTAAGTTCTACATTTTCCAATTTCAAACCAAGCTCTTCCGAAATTAGTTGGGCTCCGGTAACGATAGAAATATCTTGCAACATTTCCTTTCTCCTATCACCAAAGCCGGGTGCCTTTATGGCCAAAGCATTAAATACTCCACGAAGCTTGTTTACGACCAAGGTAGCTAAAGCTTCTCCTTCCACCTCTTCTGCTATAATAACCAGTTCTTTATTTCCTGTCTGCACGATTTTTTCCATTATAGGAACGATTTCAGTTAAAGCTGAAATTTTCTTGTCAGTAACTAAAATATACGGATCCTCCAAAACCGACTCCATTCTTTCGGCATTCGTAATCATGTAAGGAGATAAATATCCTCTATCGAACTGAAGTCCCTTTACGATCTCTTTTTCCAGACCGAATTTCTTTGATTCTTCAACGGTGATAACGCCATCCTTGCCGACTTCGGAGAAAACTTCGGCGATCATATTTCCGATCTCCGGATTCAAAGCAGAAATAGTTGCTACCTGCGCAATCTCTTCCTGTTTGCTTATGGGTTTTGCCATTTTCTTTAGATTATCCACAACAATAGCAAGTCCCTTTTCTATTCCTCTTTTCAAAGATAAAGGATCGGCACCAGCTGCTACATTTTTTAACCCTTCTTCTATAAGAGCCTTGGACAAAACAACCGCCGTAGTTGTCCCGTCTCCAGCAACATCATTGGTTTTTTCAGCAACTTCTTTGATGATCTCGGCTCCCAGATTTTCTACTTTGTCTTTTAATTCAATTTCTTTGGTAATAGTCACACCGTCATCACAAACCTCCGGAGCTCCAAACCCCTTATCTAAAACAACATGCCTTGCTCTTGGACCCAAGGTGACTTTTACAGCATTGGTAATTTGATCAATGCCGGATTTTAATTTTTTTCTTGCAGCTTCATCAAAAATAATTTGTTTAGCCATATTCGCTTCGCTCAAACGCAAAACCAAAAACGCAAAAGTAAAAGTTTAAAATTCGAAGAGAATTTTTCTTTTTGCTATTTTGAATTCTAAATTATTATCGTTTTGCATTTTGAGATTTTAATTTTTAATCTGCAATTATTCTATAATTGCCAATATATCTTCTTGTTTTGCAATTAGATATTCTTTATCTTCAACCTTTATTTCATTTGGTCCGTACTTTGTGAACAAAACTTTGTCTCCGGGTTTAACATCCATTTGGAGAACTTTCCCAGACGAAGTTTTTCTGCCGGGACCCACGGCAATAACCTTGCCCTGCTCTGGCCTTTCCTTATCTGCTGTGTCGGGAAGCAAAATACCAGTTTTGGTTTTCTCTTCTTTTTTCATCGGCTCAATCAAAATATAATCCGATAATGGTTTAATTTTCACCCCGTTAGAAGTCTGTCTTATATAACGCTACGTTATTTTCGAGCAGACTCTTGCTATTAATTATGTCTCCCCGTTATTGTGTGGCAGAAAAAATCTAACCTGTTTTTTCTGTCTTAAAACTTCTAACGGGGCTTCGTTTTTTAATGATTAAATTGTGACCTTCGACGCTTCGACTCTACTCAGCGTCGATCCTGAGTTGGCAATCGAATGGATCGAGTGCCAATTTTCTATATTAATAAAATAGGGCTTTGGTGTCAACTCTCAAAGACTATTCCGTCGGGGAATAAATGTTTTCTCTCGGTGCTCGAAAATAAGAAACCCACCGCTTTGCGATGGGGCCGATTTCACGATAACGCTATCAACTAAACGACGCTTCTATTAACTCTTTCACTACCCTACGAACTTTTCTTCTGCTATCGTCGTCCGAAACCCCTACGCTAATCACCTGTGGCAATGGCACGCCATATCGTTTTAAAGTCAACAATCTGACATCGTCCGATAGAGGATCTGACGCAGAAAAAATAACCCTGAAATCAAGACGGTAAGTACCATCTTCCGTTATCGATTTGATAGGTTCGATCTTTCCCACGACTCTCCCACCAGGAAATTCTTTACGGCTTTCTCGACACGCCACCAAAGCGGCGTGGACAAGCTTACTAGCTCGAGGAACTAGTGCGCCATTCCAAGTTGATAACCGTTCCGTCATCTTGTTCTCCTCCAATATCTTTGATCTTAAAAACTGTTTTCTTTATAGCATTAACTGTGTATTTGTCTATCCCAATCCTCTTACCGCAAGCAAGAACAAACCGTATCGAATCAAAAAAACCCGTCGCAATGGCAACGGGATTTCAATATCTTTTACCGATCTGTTTTCAAAACGAAGACTCGATTGCCTCGATAACCTTTCGACGCACCTTGTCTCTCTTTTTGACAACCTTCTGTTCTATCTGAATATAAAGAACTTCGGAAATCGGAGGCGTCTTAGGGTCTCGAGTACCCACGATGATTAACCTAGTGTCCATCGGGCCACTAGGACTGAAAAAGGTAACCCTGAACCCACGACGACCTTCAACTATCAGCGCCGAAATACTTTTGACGACCCTTCCTCCTAAAAATTTGCAGAGAGGTGGGATTTTAAGTGAATGTAAGGCGGTATTCACTGCCTTTTCTGCTAGTGTTGCCGGCTGGTTTCCGATGCTCGTGGTTCCCATTTCGGTGAACCTCCTTTCTTTTATTTGCTAAATTAGCTATATCACTGATTTTAAAAATTGTCCACCCGGTAGTGAATTTTGGACTCGCGTTGCGCGCGAAATAACTCGCCACTTTAAGTGGCGAGGCTGTCCAAAATCTACTACCGGGTCCACCCCAAATTACCCTTTCAAGTACTGCCCTGTGTAACTTTTCTTGTTTCTAACAACTTCTGCGGGCGTACCTTCAGCGACAACTAAGCCGCCTTGCTCTCCCCCTTCTGGTCCCAAATCGATTATCCAATCTGAATTCTTGACTACATCCATATTGTGCTCAATACACAAAACTGTATTTCCTTTTCTTACCAGCTCTTTTAAAACATATAACAATCTATTTATATCTGCCGGATGCAAGCCAGTTGTGGGCTCGTCCAATATATATAACGTTCTACCAGTGTCTCTCTTACTTAACTCTGTCGCCAGTTTTATCCTTTGTGCCTCGCCACCAGACAAATAGGGTGCCGGCTGACCCAATTGCACATAACCCAAGCCAACATCGTTGAGTGTCTTCAATTTTTGGTTAATAGCCGGGATGTCTTTGAAAAACTTCAAGGCATCTTCTATGGTCATTTCCAAAATATCTGCGATATTTTTCCCCTTGTACTCGATAGATAAAGTTTCTTGGTTGAATCTTTTTCCTTTACACTCTTGGCATTCCTGATAAATATCTGGCAAAAAATACATTTCAACTTTTATTTCTCCCTGACCCTCACAGCTCTCACATCTTCCACCCTTTACATTAAAAGAAAAACGACCGGGAAGAAATCCTCGTATTTTTGCCTCTTTGGTTTTTGTGAAAATATCTCTTATATATGAAAAACACCCCGTATAAGTAACGGGATTAGATCTTGGAGTTCTGCCTATCGGCGATTGATCTACCACAACTGCCTTATTAATAAATTCTGTTCCTAGAATTTCTTTGTGCTGACCGGGTCCTTCCTTGGCGTTGTAAAACTTTTTCATTAAAGCTCTTGCTAAAATATCGTTTATTAATGAGCTCTTTCCAGATCCAGAGACGCCTGTCACGCAAACGAAGTTTCCCAAGGGGATACTAATATCGATATTCTTTAGATTGTTTTCGCTAGCACCCTTAATAACAAGGCTTTTTGATTGGGGTTTGTTTGGATATTTTTCTTTTGCCGCGCTCTTCTTTTTTCCTTCACCGCCAACTTCTAATCGTCCGGATAAATACTGACCAGTCAGAGTTTTTGATTTCAGCAATTTTTTTGGAGCACCGTTAAAAATAATTTGCCCTCCATGCTTTCCGGCTCCCGGGCCAACATCAACGACCCAATCAGCTGCCTTGATTGTTTGCGTGTCATGTTCTACTACCAAAACCGTGTTTCCAATATCACGAAGCGCTTGCAAAGTACCAATTAGCCTACCCTGGTCTCTCGGGTGCAATCCTATTGATGGCTCATCAAGTATATACAAAACACCCGTAAGCTTTGAACCAATTTGAGTTGCTAACCTAATCCTTTGTTCCTCTCCGCCAGACAGGGTCGAAACTTTCCTATCTACCGTTAAATACCCCAAACCAACATCAACTAAAAACTGAAGGCGATTAATAATTTCTTTGGCTATTGGTTGAACGATTTTTAATTCGGTGCTATTAAGCTGGGTTTTGCTGTTATTTTTATCTTTATTCTTTACGCCAGAAATTTTCTGGAAAAAATCTATGGCATTAACGATGCTCATTGTTGCAATACCATATATAGATTCTCCTGCGACTTTTATTGCCAGCACTTCTGGCTTTAATCTCTTTCCCTGACATCTTTCACATTCCTTTTCTATCATGTATTTTTTAATTTCTTCTCTGGCATAAGGAGATTCTGTTTCTAGATAACGTCTTTCCAACCAAGGAATTATCCCTTCCCAATTACCAGTAGGCTCGCCACGCAAAACCATATCCATTATTTTCGTAGATAAATTTTTGATTGGAGTATTGAGCGAAAAATTATTTTTTTCTGCCAGCTCTTCTAGTTTCCACCAGAAAAAACCTTGTCTGCCAATTTTATGCGAGGCATGAGCCCAAGGAAAAATCGCTCCCTCGGCTATGGATAAATTAGGATTAGGAATAACTAATTCCGGGTCAACTTCTAATCTTTCTCCTAACCCATGACAAACCGGACAAGCTCCGTATGGAGCGTTGAAAGAAAAAAGACGCGGTTCTAATTCTGGTAGAGAAATACCCTGCCCGTCCGGCAGGCGGGCGCAATCTTCGCAGGCAAAATACTCGCTGAATAGCAAATCTCCCTTAGCTAATGGCTTATGGTTCTCTCCACTATTTGCCATTTGCGCTTTGCCATTTGCCACAATTACTATTCCTTTTCCAAGTTTTAATCCTGTTTCTAAGGAATCGACCAATCGCGACCTATCAAGACCTTTTTCCCCGCCTGCATCGCTATGCGAAGCATTGCGGGCAGGTAATATCAACCTGTCAATCACAACTTCTATGTTGTGTTTTTTTTGTTTATCAAGCGGCTTGTCTAGTGCTTCTTCTATTCTGTATATAATCCCGTCTACCCTTACTTTTGCGAAACCGGCTCGCTGGATTTCTTCTAGAATACCTTGGTGTTCTCCTTTTTTTCCACTCACAACCGGACCTAAAATGGCAATTTCCCTCGGCCGTAGCCCTACGGGCGAGGCGGTTCTCTTTTGCAAATCCAAAACCTGCCTCGCTATTTGATCTATTGTCTGACGGCTAACTTTGTTCCCGCAATTCGGACAATAAGGAATTCCAACCCTAGCAAATAAAAGACGGAGATAATCGTAAATCTCCGTTATTGTGCCAACAGTTGATCTTGGATTTTGACTTGATTTTCTTTGGTCAATAGAAATCGCAGGACTAATGCCTTCTATGGTATCAACATCTGGTTTCTGCATTACGCCCAGAAACTGCCTCGCATAAGCCGACAAACTTTCAATGTAGCGGCGCTGGCCTTCGGCATATAACGTATCAAAAGCTAAGGATGATTTTCCAGAACCCGATAGCCCCGTAATCACAACGAGTTTATTTTTTGGAATATCTAAATCAACATTTTTAAGGTTATGTACGCGCGCTCCCCGGATTTTTATTACGTTATCTACCATATTTCAAAGTTAGCTATTATAGCTGAACCTTCAAGATATTTCAAGGGTTAAAATAAAAAAGCCCTGGATTACTCCAAGGCCTTTCAGGTCTTTGTGTGATTGCAAAAAATATGATTCATTTGCAACTACGTTCGATCACAGAATCTATGTAATGCACTGTAAAGATTATGATGTCATAAACGAAGTGCGTAACCATAGACGCCAACAAGCCATGTTTAAACATGATATAAAATAGCACCATACCAATCACCCAAGAATTCAGCCAGCCGAAACAGCCCTGATATGCATGACCATCTCGGAATTTACCATTAGATGTCACCATGGCTGCCCCTACAAACCATCCAAAATCACTAAACAACAAATGACTCATTTTGCCGAACGTTATAAAATTCACAATTGGTCCTTCTAAGTGAAGATAAAGCCATTCGGCTACGCCGAAACCAAGCCATCCGAAAAACAAGAAATTTGCCACCTTATATGCAATAATTTGACCATAAAAGATGAACCATCTAAAAGATATTTCTTCGAAAATGCCCGCAAAAAGACTCATCAAGCCCCCTACGAATAAATTTTTCTCGGCGAGATCATTCTCTTCAGGATCATTCCTCGTACAGGCAGAGGTCACAATACTTACAATCACAGCCCATAATAGAATAGGCCATGACGTCTTCAAAACATCAACCCACGATCCTCTCAAATTCCAAAACTCTACGAGCGTAAAGGGAATGACGTTCGGCCACAACCATTCCCAGATCAGAACAAACACCAACGCAGATAGAGCTACTACAACATAACAACCTTGCCCTTTATTTCCTTCCTCCTCTAGGCTAAACGAAAACTTCATCTACATTCCTCCCATTCTTTTGGATTTTTGATATATCTATCGTAAACCAACAATAGTCGTTCACTATTGTTGGAGAATTTTCAATGAGCTGTGTTTTGATTATAGCAAATATACAGTATTTGTCAAGTCGTGGCGGAACAAAAAAGCCCTTAGTTAAATTCAAGGACCATTTAGGTTTGCCTGATTCTCTTGATAAATAGAAAGCTGTGTTTTATTCTGTCGTAGCCAAAAAATGATACCGGATCGACCGAAGAAGATTTTCTCCGTCATATACTTTGACGGTATAAATTTCTCCGGATTTCCAATCGACCGGTAGGCAATTATAAGACCAGAGCCTTAAACCTTCATCTGCTATATCGCCAATAATTTCAACGCGCAAACCCGGATTGACCTCAACGTTATCGGAACCGTAAACCCGAAAACACACTCCATCGTCGTTATGTGAAACGGCTACTCGAATAACGAAACCATCTGGGTATACGGGGTAATCGGCGTCGGCGATGACATAGGGCAAATGCCCTTCTACGCTGAGTGGCGTAGCGCACCCACTCCAAGACACAAACACGACTAGAAAGAAAAGGACAAAAAACGGACAGCACCACAATAATACTTGGCGTTTTTGTGCGGTCATTGTAAATGACCTCCTCTTTGGAATTATTATCTATAATGAATTTGATAATAGCAGGCAACTACTATCAAAAATTTTGAAAGAACGAATAATACAATTTAGCAACAATGTATGATTTGTCAATATCTACTTGTTGACGCTAAAACAATATGATAATTTCCCATAATGAGCTTTAGATTCTTAAAGAAAGAACGCATTAAGTCCTTACCACAAACAACTGGGATTTATTGTTTTACCTCGCCGAAGGCGGGCTCTCTCATTAACAACAAAGAAATTTTATATATTGGTAAAGCGATAAATATAAAGGAAAGAGTCAAAAATCATTACAATCAAGCGAATTTTAAGGATTCTTTTTTTATAGAAAAGGCAGAGAAAATCGGCTGGATTGAAACAAATTCTGAAATAGAGGCGTTGATTCTGGAGGCGGAATTAATCAAAAAATACAAGCCAAAATACAATACCATTTGGAAAGACGATAAGAACTATTCTTACGTAACTATAACAAAAGAAAAATTACCAAGAGTCTTTATCGCTCATCAACCAGACGCAAAGCATAATACCATCGGACCCTTTGTCGATGCTGGAGCATTAAAAAAAACCTTGACTCTCTTGAGGCGAGTATTCCCCTATTACGTTTCGCAAAAACATCCCAAAAATAATTGCTCTTGGTGCTACTTGGGCCTTTGCCCTGGACCGAACCCCGACCCAAAAGAATATAAAAAAAACCTAAAAAGATTGGTTTTGGTGCTGCAAAGCAAGCGCTCGTCGGTGCTCACGAGACTAAAAAAAGAGATGAAAAAAACATCAGACACGCAAGAGTTCGAAAGAGCCAGCAAAATCCGTAACCAAATTGCGTCTTTGGAAAGAATTATGGCTAATGCCAGAATATTCGAAAAAAAAGAGGATATTGAAATCCATTGGAAGGATACTGAAAAAACACTACGAAACATATTAAAAGCTAAAAAAACTATATCTCGCATTGAAGCCTATGATATATCCAACATCCAAGGCAAAATGGCAACCGGCTCAATGGTGGTTTTTATAGGCGGAAAGCCTGTTAGAAACCTTTATCGCAAATTTAAAATAAAGATCAACAATAAACCCAATGATATTGCTATGCTTAAAGAAGCTTTAACCCGCAGAATGAATCACGAAGAGTGGTCTTTTCCAGAATTAATTTTAATTGATGGTGGCAAAGCCCAGCTTAACGCCGGAATATCCGTAAGGTCTCAATTTCCAATCGCCAAGACAGTCAAAATTATGTCTTTGGCCAAAAGAAATAATGAATTATTTATAGAAGGACGAAAACAACCACTATTGCTGAAAAATCTATCAAGAAGTATTTTTAATCTTATTTTGCAGCTACGAGACGAAGCCCACAGATTTGCAATCGCCTACCATAAGAAATTGAGAAAGCTTGCCCGGTAGTAGATTTTGGACATTCTTCGAATAATTCCGCGAAGCGAGTCCAGAATTCACTACCGGGTTGACCTTAAAGCTAATAATTGATACTATAGACAATGATATTGAGGTTGATTCTCCAGTTCGTTGTTGGAGTTTTAGGGCTCTGGTTGGCAACAAAATTTATCCCCAACGTAGAATTTACGAACCCGATTTGGCCCAAAGCTGAATTTAACTGGAACAATTTTTCTCAAACACTCTTATTCGCAGGAATGCTCTTGGGAGCTCTTAATTTCTTTGTAAAACCGGTATTGAATTTCATTACCTTCCCATTAAGGCTAATCACTTTCAATCTTTTTAGTTTTGTGATTATAATGGGATTAATATGGGCGGTTGACCTTGCATCTCCCGGATTAACAATCGAGGGAATACTGCCTCTTTTCCTTACCTCGCTAATTATATTTACCCTTTCTACTATTTTAATTCGTAAGTAAGCAAGCTTGATTGCTTCGCGATTAAATAAACAAGTTTGTTTTTCAAATAAACCTATTTTATTAAATAAATACATGATTGTTTTTTTGCCCATAGTGCAAATAGTAATCTCAATACTCTTGATAATTGCCATCCTCTTACAGCAAAGAGGAACTGCTTTGGGTTCTGCCTTTGGAGGCGAAGGTGGTAGTTTTTACTCAACAAGAAGAGGTATTCAGGCAAAATTATTTCAAGGCACTATCATTCTTGGGATTTTATTTATTGCCTTAGCTATCCTAAACCTTATCGTCTGAAATGGACACGGATTATTCCTCATCAAAACCAAAAAGACCAACGAAATGGCCATCATGGCCTCAATGGAAACAAGTTTTTAAGGTTCTAACTGGAAAAGAAAAAATACTTTTTTCTGTTTTATTGGTTTTGTTCTTGTCTAGCTTGATTTTTGTATTATCCAGTCTTTACCTAAACAATACCATTGTTGTCGCAGATAAGGGAGGATCTTTCGCAGAGGGCGTAGTAGGATACCCTAGATTTATTAATCCACTTTATAGCGATATTTCGGACGTAGACAAGGACATAGCTCAAATTCTTTTCTCTGGCTTGATGAAATATGATAACAATGGTGATTTGGTACCAGAGCTGGCTCAAGGATATAAAATCTTAGAAGGAGGCAAAGCTTTTGAAGTCACCCTAAAAGAAAACCTTTCCTGGCAAGACGGAGATGCTTTAACGGCCAATGATGTGCTTTTTACCATAGAAACGATTCAAAATCCCGATTACAAAAGTCCTTTACGGGCATCCTGGGTGGGGGTTACAGTAAAGAAAGTTTCGGAATCTGTTTTGCGTTTTGAACTACGAGAGTCCTCTGTTGTCTTTTTGGAAAATTTAACATTGAAAATATTACCATCTCACGTGTGGAGCAAAATTGAACCGGAGCAATTCCCTCTTTCCATATACAACCTTAATCCAATTGGTTCTGGTCCTTATAAACTACAGGATATAAAGCAAAATAGATCGGGATATATCACGGCAATAACAATGGTTGAGAATGAATACTATGCCGGCGAAAAACCCAAGATAAAAAAATTTACTTTTAAATTTTATAATTCAGAAGAGGAATTGATTAAGGCCGCGAAACGAAACGAAATACAAGGGTTCTCGTTGATGCATCCTGATAATTTCAAGCTCTTTAATAAATCTAATTTAACAACCCATACATTTCCCTTATCACGTTATTTTGCCATCTTTCTTAACACAGAAGATACAGATATTTTATTTGACAAGGAAATAAGACAAGCTTTAAATTATGGAACGGATCGGGAAAGTATCATCCAAAAAGCATTAGGGCAATACGCAAAGCCAGTAATTTCCCCAGTAATGCCAAACTTCTTCGAGCTAGCCGATCCTGAAATTAAATACGAATTTAATTTAGACAAAGCAAAAGAATTACTAGACAAAGCAGGATTTATAGAGACACAGAAAGATTGTGCTGAAACCGATAACAAAGATGGGAACTGCCAAGAAATTATCAGGGAAAAAACTATCAAAAGAGACACGATTTCACAATTTAAAAGCGACCTCAAGTTAGGGTCTCGAGGCGCTGAAGTAAGAGAATTACAAAGATGTTTGGCAATTGAGCCGGCTGGCGGAAGCGATGTTTATCCCGAAGGAAAAGTTACCGGAAGTTTTGACAAGGCTACCGAAAATGCAGTGATTAAATTCCAAGAAAAATATGCGAAAGACATCCTAGAGCCCGGGGGATTCAAAGAAGGAACAGGTATGGTAAGCAAGAATACCCGAGAAGAATTAAACGAGCTGTGCGACCTATCTACACAAAACAAAATTCCTCTTAAAATTACTTTAACCACAGTAGATTACTCGACCCTCACAAAAATAGCCGGCCTATTAAAAGAACAGTGGGCAAAACTAGGAATAGAGCTTACGATTGAGGTTTTCGACATACAAACCATCGAAAAAGACATTATCAAAAACCGTAATTATAAAGCCTTATTGTTCGGAGAGGTTCTATCTGCTACCCCTGATCCTTTGCCATTTTGGCATTCTTTACAGAAAAAAGATCCCGGATCTAATTTGTCTCTTTACGAAAACAAAACAGCAGATAAAATCTTAGAGGAAATAAGACAGTCTTTTGACAAACAGGAAAGAGCTAGAAACCTGGAAGCGTTACAAAATACTATCCTCAAAGACGCTCCGGCGATATTTTTGTATAGCCAGGATTACCCATATCTCACCGCCAATAACATAAAGGGTATTGAAGAAATGTTGTTGACCGATCCCTCAAAAAGGTTTTCAAATGTCACAAGTTGGTATATTGCAACAAAAAGAACGTGGAAAAATGATGAAACTCAATAAACAAGTTTGTTTTTCAAATAAAAAAGTTTGTTTTTCAAATAAAAAAGTTTGTTTTTCAAATAAAAAACCTGACGTCCGTTTTCTGTACGACGCAAAGAAAGTTTTATACGACCAAAAATGGGTAAAAAAAATGCCCGATATCGAACTTTACTATATGTATCGTGGTCTAAAACGGAAAGGAGATTTAAGATGCGATATTACAGCAATACCCCCTATGGTACTTGGCAAGGAATTTGTTAAAACGATAGGACATGAACATAAAAATAATTTTGCTGAGCTTTATATTGTCCTAGAAGGCAAAGCAATATATTTGGCGCAGAAACGTGATGCAAAAGGAGGGTTAATAGATGTTTTCGCGGTTGAAGCCAGTAAAGGAGAAGCGGTTATAGTGCCAAACGGATATGGCCATGTAACCGTTAATCCTGGACAGAAAAAACTTATAATGGCTAATTGGATAAGCGAAAAATGCATAAATGAATACGATATTTTTTCTAAAAAGAGAGGGGCTTGCTATTATTGCATAAAAGGATCCGGAAAGAAAAAATATAAATGGATAAAAAACAAAAGCTACAAAACAATTCCCAATTTACGATTTGAAAAATCCCTTAAACAAATTCCGAAAAACCTCGATTTCCTGAAAAAGAATCAATAAATAATAACCATAAAACAGTTTGCCCTCGTGGCTGAATCCCGAACGACCGAGTTGAACTCGGAGGTATGGAATGAGACTAGAATACGCGTACGTTCATCCCGTTGAAAATGCCGTGGTGGCGGAATTGGCAGACGCGCTGGCTTCAGGAGCCAGTCCTCGTAAGGGGGTGGGAGTTCAACTCTCCCTCACGGCACACTATAGAAAAAAATAAATAATACGATATGACAACAAAAATAGTCAAAAAACAAGACCATATGCGAATTATTGCGCTTGGAGGATTAGGAGAGATTGGCCGCAATATGACGTTATTTGAATACCAAAGGAAAATCTTCATTATCGACATGGGGCTGCGTTTCCCTGACGCAGATATGCCTGGTATTGATTTTCTTGTTCCAAACATCGAATACTTAAAAGGTAGAGAAAAGGATATTGTAGGTATCGGCTTCACTCATGGACACTATGACCACATAGGAGCCGTTCCTTATTTAGTGCACAAATTTTCATTCAACCGTTATCCTATGTTTGCCTCTGGCTTAACAAGGGCCATCATCTTAAAAAGACAAGAAGACTTTCCAATGCAACCAAGACTGAATATTGAAGAGATAAAGGATGGAACAATAGTTAATCTTGGGCCTTTCAGAGTGGAATTCTTCAAGCAAAACCACAATATTTCGGACAATACAGGTATTATAGTGTCTTGTGTCGCCGGAAGTGTTCTGCATACTTCAGATTTCAAATTCGATAATCATCCGGTAAACGACAAGCCGACCGATTTTAACAAATTGAAAGCGATAGGCAGAAAGGGCATCACCTTATTAATGTCAGATTCTACTGGAGCTGAAGATTCTGGACACTCTCTTTCGGAAAAAGAAATTTTTGAGAATCTAGAAGAAATCTTCAAACAGTCTAAAGGAAAAATTATCGCTGCGACGTTCGGATCTCTTATCAATAGAATCCAGCAACTTATTACTCTGTCCGAAAAGTATGGTAGAAAAATTGCAGTAGACGGCTATTCTATGAGAACAAATGTTGAAATATGCAAAAAATTAGGATATATCAAGGCAAAAAAAGGAACTTTGATCCCAGCAAAAGAAATTAAGAATTATCCAGATTCGAAAGTAACACTGGTTTGTACTGGTGCCCAAGGAGAAGGCCAGGCGGTTTTAATGCGTATAGCCAATAAAGAATATTCTAATATACAAATAGGAAAGGGAGACACGATTATTTTTTCCTCATCTGTCATACCTGGAAACGAAAGAGCAGTTCAGACATTGAAAGATAACTTGATCAGACAAAAGGCTGATGTTTATCATTATGGCATGATGGATATACACGCCGGAGGACACGCCAAGAAAGAAGAGCTGGGCGAGATGATAAAACTAATACATCCTAAGTTCTTCGTGCCGATTCATGGCCAATACTCCATGCTTGTCGCCCACTCTAAAATCGCACAAGAAATTGGAATGCCGGAGAAAAATATAGTTGTTGCTGAAAATGGATACATCATAAATCTTGACCAGAACAAAATATCGGTTGAACCCAAGAGCGTACCCGCAAACTACATAATGGTTGATGGATTGGGAATCGCCGATGTTGGCGAAGTTGTACTCCGAGACCGACAAGTATTGGCTAGAGATGGAATGTTTGTTATTGTGGCAGTAATAGATAAAAAAAGCGGCAAGGTAAAGAGCTCTCCCGATATAATATCTCGTGGATTTGTTTATCTCAAAGAATCAAAAGAGCTATTAGCACAAACCAGAAAAAAGGTAATTGAGATTATCAACAGAGCAGCTAGTTCTGATGGGGCAATAAACTGGGTTTACGTCAAAGACGAAATTAAAAATAAAGTTGGGGAATTCTTATTTCACAAAACCCAAAGAAAACCAATGGTTTTGCCCGTTGTTATAGAATCTTAATTAATAAAGAATAATTAAATGCGCATACTTAGCGGAATTCGGCCTAGTGGAGAATTACATATTGGAAATTATTTGGGAGCTGTTCGTAACTGGGTAGAACTGCAGGCTAAAGAAGAATGTATTTGCTTTGTGGCTGATTTACAGGCTCTAACTACCCCCTACTCCACCAAAGAGCTACAACGCCACATATTAGACACCGTGACGGCCTATTTGGCAGCTGGCATCGATCCCGAAAAAAGCGTAATTTTCGTTCAGTCTCATGTAAAAGAGCACAATGAGCTGTTTTGGCTTTTGAGTACGATTTGTCCTGTCGGAGACTTAAGCAGAATGACGCAATACAAAGAAAAAAGCCGTCAATTTAAAAATAATGTTAATGCCGGCCTCTTAAATTATCCTGTCTTACAAGCAGCAGATATATTATTATACAAGGCCGATTTGGTACCAGTTGGCAAAGACCAACTGCAACATTTAGAACTAACTAGAACTATTGCCCGAAAATTCAATCAAAGATTCGGAAAGGTTTTCGTTGAACCAGAAGCATACAGCCCCAAAATAGGAACTAAAATAATGTCTTTACAAAATCCTAAAAAAAAGATGTCGAAAAGCGATGATCAACGAGGCTGCATTGGTCTATTCGAAGAGCCCGAATCAATTAAAGAAAAAATAATGGCTGCAACCACCGACAGCGGCAAAGAAATAAAATACGATAGCGTTAAAAAGCCTGGCATATCCAATCTGCTTTCCATATACAGCTTGTTTTCTGACCAGGAAATAAAAGAGATAGAAAGAAAATTCAAAGGAAAAAATTACGCAGATCTCAAAAAATCTTTAGCTGAGTTACTTATTGATTCTCTTAAAGAATTCAGAAGAAGAAAGAAAGAATTGGCAACTAGACAAGTATACATTGAAGATATCCTAGCTAAAGGAGCGAGGAGGGCGCAAATTATAGCCCAATCAACAATGGAGGAAGTAAGAAAGAAGATGGGCTTGATTTAATCAGATAAGAATTTTGTATTCTGATTAATATTGGAATTCCAATCAACTTCGGGATAGGAATGAAGGAGTTTATCGATATAAATCCTCAATTGGTCATATCTTTCTTGTGTTTTTCCTTCGAACTTGACTGTCATATAGGGTGCGTTCTGTGAATAACGAATTACAAACATTCCATCTCGAAAATCTATTCTTACGCCATCCCCCGCTCTTTCATCGTCAATAATTTCTGCGTCTGAAAAATCGGCCTTTAACACTGGGGTGATTTTTTTTATTAAATCTACTTTTGCGTTGTCGTCGCAATAAATTTTGATTTCTGGGCTAGATATATATTTTGGTAATTCATCAACAGCTTCTGAAAGTGATCTGTTGGTATCTGCGAGATATTTCAATAACCGCAAAGAAGAATAAGCTCCGTCGTCATGGTTGTAAAAATCTGCTGAGAAAAAGAAATGACCAGATAATTCACCAATGAAAGCTGCTTTAATCTCCTGATTTTTCTTTTTAAGGAAAGAGTGTCCAGTTCGCCACATAAACGGCCTGCCGCCAGATTGCAATATAGACTCTTCGACCACTTTCGAGCAAAGTGTATTGTACATGATAATTTCTCCTGGATGGGTATTTAGAACGTCTTTGGCAAAAATAGCTACCAATACGTCGTTCCAGATAATATTCCCTTTTTCATCAACAATGCCTATCCTATCTCCATCAGCATCATAAGAAAACCCTATATCTGCCTTTTCTTCAATTACTTTCTTGCTTAATCTTCTAGCCACCTCCACATCTATCGGATCTGGTGTACCCAAAGGAAAAGAAGGATCAATACTGCAATTACTTTCGACCACATCACAACCAGCCATTTTTAATAAGGTTGGAATAATAATTCCTGCCGTAGAAAAACCGGGATCAATAACCACCCTGAATCCTCTTCTTAAAGATATTCTCCCCAACAAATCTTGAACGTACTCATTCTGTATGTTCTGGTATTTAATATTCCCTTCTTGTTTCCCCTTAATAAAATCTTCTTGCTCTATCATTTGTCTTAATTCTTGAATACCATCCGAAACTAGAGTGTCTGAAAAATTAATAGCTAATTTAAAACCATTATATTCGGCAGGATTATGAGAGGCTGTCACATAAATACCTCCCTTGCATTCAAAATAGTATTGAGACCAGTAAAAAGTCCCTACAAGATTCAAGCCAATATTGACAACATCAACCCCTGCCCAAATTAATCCTTTTGTAACTTCTTTGCTGTATTCAGGGCTGGTCATGCGACAATCGTGACCAACAATGGCCTGTCCTACTCCACGACGAACAAGATATGTGCCAAAAGCTTTACCCAGATTGTTTGCAAAAACCGGGTCTAAATCTTTATCCACAACACCTCTAATGTCATAACCTCTAAATATATTCGGATTCACTTTCATAATAAATATTATAGCTTAATTCTGGTGTTATAATCAAAGGATAACCTCAAAATAAGAAATTGCACGGGGCTTGATAAAACAATAACAAACTGCTAAAATACACCCATCTTAACAGCAAAAGGAATTCTCATGTTAAGCCAAAATATGAATTATCGCTACGAACTAAACTATGTAATAGCGGCTGACCTAATATTAGAAGAGGCAAGAGCATTAGGGCAAAAAATAGAAAACATAATCCAAGAAGAAGGAGGCTCTCTTATCGAAACTAGAAACCCTATTCACAAGGATTTATCCAAGCCAATAAAAACAAGTTTACAACCCAAAAAACAAGCGGTTTCTTTGGTATCGTTGCTTTTTAGTACAGATTCAGAAAAAATCAAAAACATTGAACGGAAGATAAAGGAAGAAAAAAATATACTACGGTATTTATTTTTAAAACAGATAAGTAAAAGAGTAAAAATCCGACAAGCCAGAATACCAAGGCCGCATACAGAACAGAAAGAAGTAATAAAGCAAGACAAATCAAAACTAGAAGAAATTGAAGAAAAATTAGAACAAATTTTAGATAACGTTTAAAAGGTCATCCAATAAAAAACAACAAATTGAGATGAACCCCGTTAGAAGTTCTGAGTATAATTTTTTAACAAAAATTGTGCAAACCGTTAAACGGGGAATAATAACAAAATAAATGTTTGTTGGAAATGGATAATATATTCTATAACAACAAACTTCTAATGGGGTGAATTTAAATAAAGTAATTCTTGTCGGTCGGTTGGTTTCCGATCCTGAAGTTCGATCAACCCCCGGCGGTCAAACTGTTTGTAGCTTCAGATTGGCGACTAATAGGGTTTGGACAGATAAAAACGGCCAAAAACAACAAGCGGCCGAGTACCACAATATAGTCTTGTGGAGAAAATTGGCCGAGATTGCGTCGCAGTTCTTAACCAAAGGGTCATTGGCATTGATAGAGGGAAGTCTTAATACAAGGACCTGGCAGGACGCAAGTGGTAATAAGAAATATAGAACTGAAATTGTCGGACAAAGTATGCAGCTTGGACCAAGAGCTGCGGGCAAAATAATACCGGGGAGTAAAAAAGATGATGTTGCCGTCGAAGATATACCAGTCATAGAAGAGGAAAAAGAAGAAGAGATTAATATAGAAGATATTCCTTTCTAATATAGAGCTTAAAGCCTGTAACTTGAAACATAATGCTTCATGATTCACGCTTCATGCTCCACGTAACAATGAATTGCTATTTTTGCCAACGAAATGTCAAAGAGGTTGACTTTAAAGACTCTGAAAGACTACAGAGATTTACCTCTATGCTGGGCAGAATAAAAGCCAGAACGAAAACTGGATTGTGCGCCAAGCATCAGCGTCAAATGGCGAAAGCCGTAAAACGAGCAAGAACTTTTGGTTTACTATAACAATAAAGTTATTTCATAATTAAAACCGCCCAGAAGGCGGTTTTATTTTGAAACTATTGTGTTTATTGGTGCGATTTGATTTCTTTAAGAATTTTGTCTAAGGCTCCTGGATTTTCTTTTAGAAACTGCTTCGCCCCTTCTGATCCTTGTCCTAATTTCTGATCGCCAAACTGAAACCAAGAACCGCTTTTTTGAACAATACCCAGCTTCTGCGCGGTATTAATCACGTCTACGTACTGGGCTATACCATCATTACCTATATCAAGCTCTGTTGTTTTAAATGGAGCTGCAACTTTATTTTTAACTATTTTAACTCTTACCCTATTCCCAACAACTTGATCTCCTTGTTTTATCTGGGCTATTCTTCTCATCTCAATTCTGACCGAAGCGTAAAATTTCAAAGCTAATCCTCCGGGAGTAGTTTCTGGATTGCCAAACATAACACCTATCTTCATTCTGATCTGATTCAGAAAAATTACAACGGTCTTAGTTTTCGCAATAACACCTGAGAGTTTTCTTAGCGCCGAAGACATTAATCTTGCCTGAAGACCAATCTGAAAATCACCGATATCTCCGGCAATCTCGGCTCTTGGAGCCAGGGCAGCAACAGAGTCTATTACTATAACATCCAACTCGCCAGACCTCACCAATGTCTCTACTATTTGTAGGGCCTGTTCGCCAGAATCTGGCTGGGAAATCAACAACTCATCTATATTCACTCCAATTCTTTTTGCGTAATCAGGATCCAGGGCGTGCTCCGCATCAACAAAAGCCGCAACTCCCTTAGTCTTTTGCGCTTGAGCACAGATATGCAGAGCCAGAGTAGTTTTTCCAGACATCTCTGGGCCATAAATTTCAACCACTCTGCCCCTAGGTACTCCTCCAACTCCCAAAGCCATATCCAACGAAATGGCACCCGTTGATACAGTATCCACATTGACCGATTTTGCCTCTTTTAACCGCATTATAGCTCCTGCTCCAAACTTATTCTGGATTTCAGCAATAGCCTCTTGTAATTCACCTCCTCCGCTATCGCTTTTGACTGTTTTTTCGTCTTTGGATGTTTTCTTTTTTGACATATACGAAAATTGATTATTACTAATTCAAGCACCAAGCGCTCAATTAAACAATAACATTTTTCATTATATAAATATAATTGTCCATAATTCACTATGGCATACGCGAGCAAAATCGCATCGAATGCTCAGTTCTCGCTCATGTTCAAACCTTTTGCCAGTCAGAATTATTCGGTTCGTCATTATTTTCCACCCGATTGTTAAAATAAATTTCCCTTGGTTTAGCTCCCTCGGCTGGACCAACGATACCTTGCTCTTCCAATACATCTATTAAACGGGCGGCTCTTGCGTAACCTATCCTTAATCTTCGCTGCAACAGAGACGCAGAAGCTTTCTTGGCTTCGATAACGACCCTTTTCGCCTCTTCGTACAACGCATCGTCTGATTGAGACGTGCTGTCAATATTGTTGCCTCCTGTTTCTTTCAAAGCCCTGTTTAAGTCGTCGGACAATGAATTATCTAATGGCATATTTTCATTGTCTTCGGCAAAAACGCCCGATTCTGATTTGATATAATCAACAACTCGCCTTAGCTCTTTCTCTGAAACATAAGCACATTGGATTCTTTTTGGCTTTGTTATTTCTCCGGAAATATACAACATATCTCCCGCTCCAAGCAATTTCTCCGCCCCAGACATATCTAAGATAGTACGAGAATCAACTTGAGATGCCACCTGAAAAGCAACCCTAGCGGTAATATTTGCCTTAATTAATCCTGTAATCACTTCTACCGAAGGCCTTTGGGTGGCTAATACCAAATGAATTCCTACTGCCCTTGCCATTTGGGCGATTCTTACAACACCGGCTTCTATGTCTCTCCCTTTTGCAGTCATTAAATCAGCTAACTCATCAACAATAAGCACGATATAGGGCATTGGCTCTAAAGAAGAGCCGTTTTCAGATAAGGCTTTTTTATCTTTGGACGAGTTGAGTTTTTTCGCAACGATATCGTTATAGCCAGATATATCCCTAGCCCCGGCATCAACAAGCACATCAAATCGTCTATCCATTTCTCCTACCAACCATCTTAATGCATTGCAAGTTAAGGCGGCATTATAAATTACCGGGCACAAAAGATGCGGTAAGCTGCTATAAACAGGGAATTCTACGCGTTTTGGGTCAACTAAAATTAATCTCAGGGTTGTTGGAGAATTTTTATATAAAAGGTTCAATAATAATGTATTGAGAAAAATAGTTTTACCACTACCAGTAGAACCAGCCACCAACATGTGAGGCATTCTAGCTAAGTCTGTGAATATCGGGTTGCCCGCGACATCTCTGCCCAAGGCGATAGAAAGTCCGGGCGATGATAATTGAAAATTTGGACTTGAAAATAGATTTCTTAAGCGAACTTGAGACCTTGTCTTGTTTGGAATTTCAATACCTACCAATGCCCTACCAGGTATCGGAGCTTCAATTCTTATTGGATGAGCTGCTAAAGACAGAGACAAATCATTAGAGAGTGCTGTAATTTTAGATAATTTTACTCCTTCAGCTGGCTTTAAGGTATATTGCGTTACGGTTGGACCAATATGAACTTCTGACATCTCAACGGGTATGTCAAAGTTCTGAAGTGTTTTCTTGATAATCGCTGAATTATTTTTTGTGTCGCCGCTAGCTGGTTCACCCTTATCAGCCTCTAAAAGATCTAGTGGCAAGGGTTTGTAGCTTAAAAGATCTTTAAGTTCGGTGCCAGCCTTAATCTTTTCCTCTTGTAGAGACTTCTCGATGATCTCCTTTCTTTTGGGTTCAGAAAGCGGAGGCACCTCCCTTAATGTAAGTTTTGGAGCAAATATTTGTTTTATAAAGGTAGGTTTTTTTTCTACCTCTTCTGTGTCGGGAGATTTGGGTGGTTTGGGAATATGTGGTCTTTTTACTAAATGCCAGAAAATTAAAGCCCCTACCAATGCGATTACTATAAAAATTATCTGCGAAATCCAAAAACCAAAAAGTTTTACTAAAAGAGAGCTTAATAAATACCCTATCCACCCTCCTGGTAAAGTTTTTTCTGCTTCATCATAATTCTTGGAAGAAGATATATCTAATCCCCCTAGAATCCCAGTAATTCCAATAATCAAGAGAACAGTAGCTAGAGATAAAGGAAAACTGAATTTACGATAGCGAGAGTAAAAAAATACC
This sequence comes from uncultured Candidatus Saccharibacteria bacterium, assembly GCA_964518135.1. Taxonomy (GTDB): domain Bacteria; phylum Patescibacteriota; class Minisyncoccia; order Minisyncoccales; family 2-12-FULL-40-12; genus 2-12-FULL-40-12. The sequence continues at coordinate 29,022 of CAZFEY010000002.1, read as the reverse complement.
AAAGCCACAAAAACTAATATCAAAGGCATCAATATCACTGTTTTGCCAACCAGATAATTAAGCAAATTATTCAAGGCGCTTCCCGCTACCCCAGAAGCGTTGAAAAATGAAAACGCTATTACCAAGCTGAATATTAAGAAAACGATGCCCCAAACCCATCGTTTTATACCTGATGGCATAATAAATTTGCCATCATCTTTCTTGTGATCTCTATTTTTCTTTCTGTGCTTAGCCATGATTTCTTTGGCAGATACAGAAGAAAAGTTCGATATTATTTTTTAAACCCTGTACCTGCCGGTATCAACTTACCTATTATAACATTTTCCTTAAGCCCTTTTAATCTATCTTCCTTTCCTTCAATAGCTGCTTTTATGAGAATTCGAGAAGTTTCCTGGAAAGAAGCTGCTGATAAGAAAGAGTCTGTGCTCAAAGCCACCCGAGACATACCAAGCAGAATAGGTTGACCTATGGCTAATTTTTTATTCTCTTTTTTCAGCAAGTTATTAACTTCTAAAAATCTGGCTTTTTCAAGAATTTCTCCGGGGACAAAAGAACTATCGCCAGAATTTTTGATTTTCACCCTAGAAAACATCTGTTTTACTATTACCTCAACGTGCTTATCGTGAATAGTAGCTCCTTGAGAAACATAAATCTTTTGAATTTCTCTAATAATATACTTCTGTGTCTTTTCTATGTCCGTATATTTAAATAACTCTTTTAAATCAGCGTACCCTTCGCACAATTGCTGGCCAGGAAGAACTATATCTCCAACATTCACCAATATTGCCATTCTTTGCGGCATACTGTATTCAACAACCTCTTGTTTCTTGCCCTTCTTCGTGGCTTTCGTTTTGGATTCCTCTCTAACGCTAATACGAACTGTCCTATCGGAAGCAATACCAATGACCTTGCCTTCAACTTGAGATATCACAGCTCTTCCCCTTGGTTCTCGCGCTTCAAAGATTTCTTGTACTCTTGGAAGTCCTGAAGTGATATCACCACCACCAGCTACACCTCCTGTATGGAAGGTTCTCATCGTTAACTGAGTACCAGGTTCTCCAATCGCTTGTGACGCAACAATGCCAATAGCTTCGCCTAATTTTATCTGCTGACTAAGACCCAGATCCCAACCGTAACACTTCTGACAAACGCCTCGTATAGTTTTACAACTCAATGGTGAACGAATCCTAACTTTTTCGAGGCCACTACTAACGATTGTTTCCGCTACTTTCCAATTAATAATCTCTCCGCTTTTAAGAATAGTTTTGGTATTGCCCTTATCGGTTTTAACCTTAATGTCGTCCAAAGTAGTCCTGCCAAGTATTTTAAAAATTAAATTCTGACCTATATCATCCGCTTCTTTCTTGAAAATTTCTATACCATCACCGTCCCTACAGTCCTCTTCAGAAACAATAACCTCATGAGCGACATCTACCAATCTCCTAGTTAAATATCCCGCGGTAGAAGTTCTAAGTGCAGTATCTGCAGTACCTTTCCTAGCTCCGTGAGTAGAAATAAAATATTCCAAAACATCGAATCCTTCCTTAAACGAATGCTTAACTGGCAACTCGATAGTCTCACCAGCGGGATTAACCACCAAACCCTTCATACCTGCCATCTGAACGGGCTGATTCCAAGATCCCCTCGCTCCCGAATCTACTATTTGAAATACTGGACCTTCGCTAGGTAAAGTTTTAGGAACCAATTTTTCTATATCTGATTTTACCTTATTCCAAATCTCAATAGCCTTATCTCTTTTTTCTTCTTTGGAAAGAAGACCTTTCTGATAATGGAGTTCTGTAACAGCTATTTCTTTTTCGGCAGCTTCAATGATCGCTTTTTTCTCTTCTGGCACAATCAAATCGTTCATGCCCCAAGTTATTCCGGACAAAGTCGAATATTCAAAGCCCAAAGCCTTGATTTTGTCCAATGTTTCATGAAAAATATCCCTACTATATTCTTCAAATATCCCTCTAATCAATCTTTCCAAATTTTTTGCGCCCATAACTTCATTATAGAAAGCAAAGTTTTCAGGCAATGTTCCATTAAATATAATTCTTCCAACGCTAGTTTCAATAAATTTATCGTTTATGCGTAATTGAATTGGAACCTTCAAATCCACCAATCCAAATTCATGGGCTAACATAGCTTCTGATTTACTGCCAAAAACCATACCTTCTCCTATTTTTCCGCGCAACATCCTGGTCATCCAATAACAACCCAAAACAATATCCTTGTCTGGGCTGACAATTGGTAATCCCGTAGCTGGTTTAAGTAAATTATTGGTCGATAGTATTATTTCCCTAGCTTCTTTCTGCGCTTCTTCTGATAAAGGCAGATGCACAGCCATTTGGTCGCCGTCGAAATCAGCGTTAAAAGCCCTACAAACAAAAGGATGTATTCTTAATGCTTCTCCTTCGATTAGAATCGGCTGAAAAGCTTGTATGCCCAAACGATGTAAAGTGGGCGCCCTGTTTAAAAGCACCAATTTGTCTTTAGTAACCTCTTCTAGTGTAGCCCAGATCTCATCTGTTTCTTCTTCAATTAGTCTGGTTGCACCCCTAACATTAAATGCAAGCTCTTTTTCTAGGATCTTATGAATAACAAATGGCTTGAAGAGTTCTAATGCCATTTTTTTGGGTATACCGCATTGATGAAGCTTTAATTCGGGACCTACGACAATAACAGACCTACCCGAATAGTCCACTCTTTTACCCAAAAGATTCTGTCTAAATCTTCCTTGTTTTCCTTCTAGCATATCAGTCAAAGACTTAAGCAGTCTTTTTCCTCCAGTAGTAGCCTGAGTCATAGTTCCCTTTCTCATTTTATTGTCAATTAAAGCATCTACTGCCTCTTGTAGCATCCTCTTCTCATTTCTAACAATAACATCGGGAGCTGCAATCTCCAACAAATATTTTAACCGATTATTTCTATTGATAACTCTGCGGTAAAGGTCGTTGAGGTCTGAAGAAGCATAACGGCCACCGTCTATCTGTACCATAGGTCGCAAATCTGGCGGTAAAACCGGGAGCATGGTCAAAAACATCCATTCCGGCCTAACGCCAGCTGATTCCATGGACTGAAAGAATTTTAATCTTGCAAGCAATTTTCTGCGAGCAAGGGGCGACACCTCTTCCAATCCTGCTTTAATCTTTTTAATCTCCTGCTTTAGATCTACTATTTGGAATAATTGTCGCAGAATTTCAGCTCCTGTTCCTGCTTCAAAAACCTCACCATATTTAAGAGAGAAATTATGGTATTCCAGCTCTGATAGTATTTTAAACGGCTTAAGTGAGACTAATTCATCTTTGGCCTTATCTTTTAAGGCTTTGAGATCTTGCAATTTATCGTCGACTATTTTTGTACTTTTTTTATCAATTTTGTTTTTTACTTGTTTTCCTTTTTTATCATCTTTCTTTTTCGTATTAAGTGTGGATTTAATGGCTTTTGCCTTCTGAATATATTCTTTTTCGATCTGCTCAAGATAGTTCTTCCTGGCTTCGTCATTGGTTTTTGTAATAATATATGATGCAAAATAGATAACCCTCTCTATCTGCTGCATTGAAATATCTAAAACCATTCCCATCCTAGATGGAATTCCTTTTAGGAACCAGATATGCGAAACAGGGCAAGAAAGTTTGATATGCCCCATTCTTTCTCGCCTAACCAAAGATTTGGTTACCTCAACCCCGCAACGATCGCACACAATACCCTTATAACGAATCCTTCTGTATTTTCCGCAATAACACTCATAATCTTTTTCTGGTCCAAATATTTTTTCACAGAAAAGACCATCTTTTTCTGCCCTTTGCGTACGATAATTAATTGTTTCAGGCTTAGTAACTTCTCCCCTGGACCATGACAAAATATCTTCAGGAGAAGCTATCTTAATTCTTATTTTTTCTAGGTCTTGAACTCTCATGACTATTTATAAACTAGTTTGTTTTCTATCGAGAATAAATTTATAAAAACTAATCCTCGATTTCCTTTTCGTTGGGACTCTCTTTAACCTCTATTCCTAGCCCTAATGACTTCAATTCATTCACCAAAAGATTAAAAGAAGCTGGAACATTAGGAGTTTTGATTGGTTCACCTTTCAAAATTGCTTCGTAAGTAGCGGCTCGACCTGGCACATCGTCCGATTTTATGGTCAACATTTCTTGCAAAGTATGAGCCGCGCCATAACCTTCCAAGGCCCATACCTCCATCTCTCCGAACCTCTGGCCTCCGAATTGAGCCTTTCCTCCCAATGGTTGTTGCGTAATCAAGGAGTAAGGACCTATGGATCTCATATGAATTTTATCCTCTACCATATGAATCAGCTTCATCATGTAGATAGAACCGACAGTGATCTTTTCTGGAAACGGAAGTCCCGTTCTGCCGTCGAATAGAGCTACTTTTCCATCTTCGGGTATGCCAGCCTCTTTTAATTCTCGTTTAATATCTTCTTCTGTGGCACCAGCCAAAGACGGTGTGATGGCAATAAATCCCAATTTCTTTGCGGCAAAACCTAAGTGAGTCTCCAGAATTTGGCCTATATTCATTCTTGATACTACTCCGAGTGGATTTAAAATAATATCGACAGGAGTACCATCTTCCAAAAATGGCATCTCTTCTTCTGGTAGTATTTTAGAAACAACTCCTTTGTTTCCATGGCGGCCTGCCAATTTATCTCCAGCCTGAACTTTTCTTAACTCCGCAACTTCAACTTCAATTCTTTTTATAACACCTGGCTCTAATCTATGGCCAAGCTCTCGAGAAAACACCTTTACGCCAACTATCCTACCTCTTTTCCCATGCTCCATTCTCAAAGAAGAATCTTTTACCTCTTTGGCCTTTTCTCCAAAGATCGCTCTCAACAATCTCTCTTCGGCGGTTAAATCTGTTTCTCCTTTGGGCGAAATCTTACCCACTAAAATATCGTTAGGGCCAACCTCGGCGCCAACCCTAACTATTCCTTCTTCGTCAAGGTCTTTTAATTTCTCTTCGGAAACATTTGGAATATCGCAAGTAGTTATTTCTGGCCCTAGTTTCGTTTCTCTAACGTCGCAATTAAAACTTTCTATATGCACAGAGCTATAAACATCATCCTTGATCAATCTCTCTGATATCAAAATAGCATCTTCAAAGTTTCCTCCGCGCCAAGGCAAAAACGCAACCAAAACATTTTGACCCAAGGCCAATCTACCATCAGTAATTGCTCCGCCGTCTGTCAGAACATCTCCTTTCTTAACTTTCTGACCAACCTCAATGACTGGCTTTTGATGAAAACACGTGTATTGATTTGTTCTTATAAAAGTCTTGAGGGTATAGGTTTTAGTAGAGTTGTTAGAGAATTTTATCTTGACATGACCTGCATCCACTTCCATTATCGTTCCGTCTTCTTCTGCTAAAACTATCTGTCCAGAATTTTTGGCAACTTTTTCTTCAACGCCAGTACAAACCAACGGTGGATTTGGCTTTAAGAGAGGGACCGCCTGGCGTTGCATATTTGATCCCATCAAGGCTCTGTTAGCGTCTGTATTTTGCAAGAAAGGAATACAGCTAGTAGCAACGGAAATCGATTGTTCCGTAGAGACATCTATGAAGTCGATTGTGTTTTTATTTATTAATCCTGGCTCACTCTTTATTCTTGCTTCTACCTGCTCATCTAGCATTGTCCCTTTTTCACCTATGCGAACTGAACCTGGAGCAATATTGTATTTTTCTTCTTCATAGGCATTAAGGTAATTAATCTCTGAAGTTACCTTCCCGTTTTGTACTTTAAAATATGGAGTTTCTATAAAGCCATACGGATTAATTTTGGCAAAGCTAGCCAAATGACCAACCAGTCCAATATTTGGTCCTTCTGGTGTTTGGATAGGACAAATTCTCCCGTAGTGGGACGCTTGCACATCTCTTACTTCAAATCCCGCTCTTTCTCTTGCTAAGCCCCCTGGACCCGTTGCTGATAACCTTCTTTTGTGCTCTACCTCTGCCAATGGATTCTCGTTATCCATAAATTGGCAGATCTGTGAAGAAGTAAAAAATTCTTTTACAACAGCCATTACGGGACGCGGATTAATAAGTTGCGCGGGAGTCAAGACGCTCAAATCGAGAGTCGACATTCTGTCTTTCAAAATTCTTGCCATACGCACCAACCCTGCCCTAAGACGACTTTGGACTAGCTCATTAATAACTCTTACCCTTCTATTACCAAGATGATCTATTTCGTCTGGCCTGCTGTTTGGATCATTATTCAGTCTAATAATTTCGCGGATGGTCGCAATAATGTCTTCCAGTTTTAAAATTCTATCCCCTAGCTTAATCTCTCCATACACTGCGCTTTCGTCATTATTATTTTTTTTCTTGCTCTTCTTGCTATCTACTTTATTGCCCATAGTCATTTGTTCCGATAACCTATTAGCCATTCTCCACCTTCCCACCTTTGAAAGATCGTACCTTTCAAAATTAAAAAACATATTCCATATTAGCTCTTTGGCGGTATCTGGAGTTGCAATATCTCCAGGTCTTAATCTTTGATATATTTCGATTAAAGCATCTGACTGGTTATTCACTGGGTCTCTTTTCAATGTTTCTTCGATAAAATCAACTTCGCCATTATTGACGTCTGCGAAATATTCCTTAATCGATTGATTACCTTCCGCTGCTCCTAAAGCTCTCAGTAAACAAACCGCAGAAACCTTACGCTTTCTATCTATTTTCACTCCTATAAAACCGGAGGGCTCTGTCTCAAATTCCAACCAAGATCCTCTATTGGGAATAATCTTAGCTCCAAAATGATTCTTTCCGCCAGAACCCTGCATGGTAAAGAAAACTCCCGGAGAGCGAATAAGTTGAGATATGGCCACTCTTTCCACGCCATTTACAATAAAAGTCCCCCGTTCTGTCATAACGGGGAAATCAGTCAAGAAAACTTCTTGTTCTTTTATTTCTTTAGTCTTAAGATTAACAAGCCTAACTTTGACGCGGAGAGGGGCTTCGTAGGAATCGTTATTATTCTTCGCCTCAAAATCATCCTTGTACTTAGATTCTCCAACTTTGTAATCCAAAAACCAAAGCTCAAGCTCTTTTCCGCTATAATCTCTAATCGGAGAGATTTCAGTAAGCAGCTCTTTCAAATCCTCGTCCCAAAACTTCTTCCAGTTATCTTTCTGGATAGTAAGCAAATTGGGCAGATCGAGGACAACCTGCGACTTACCAAAATACTTGGTCTTGGCGTTAATCATGCGGATTAAAACTTAAAAAATCTCCCTGTTAAAACAGAAAAAGATTCAAACAAATGATTATTAAAAATATAGCCAACGAAAAGTATGCAAGGATAAAATATTCAAGAATAAGTAAACTAATACTTATTTGACTTGCCTTAAACCAAAGAAGAAATTTTGGTCTAAAAACTGTGGCTAATTCTATCTATCGAAAACTAGCCGAGATCACCTAGTCTTATATAAACACTAATAACGATTATGTTATCAAAACCAGAAAAAAATGCAAGCCGAAAACAAAAAATCAGCCTAATTTAGATTGTACACTCTCAACGAAAATAAGTCAACAACGTATTTATAACGCAACCCCATTGAATCCAATACCATCCAATGCTTCTTTGCCGGCGCGTAAATTTTCCAGAATCTTCGTAAAGTTATTATTATCGGGATTTAACTTTGTTAAAACTTCGAAGTGGCGAATAGCTTCTTCTTTGTCACCTGCCTTATCCGCGACCAACCCTAAGAAGTAGTGAGAACCAACCAGGCTTGAATTAAGTTCCAATGATCTCTCTAACTCTGGCTTCGATTCTTCAAATTGTCCATTGTTATAATACATAACTCCTAGCTGAAATGCCAGATCGGCATCGTCGGGCAATGCAATCTTAAGCTCTTCTAATTTCTTTATTGCGTCTGCTGTTTTACCATTTCTCACGTCGATCACGGCCTGAAGAAAATATGCTGGCAGATAATCTGCCTTAAGAGATATTGCCTTCTCAATATTCTCCGTTGCTATTTTTAGATTAGTTTCCTTTTCTCGAGACTCTTCCGCTGAATTATCCGATATTCCTATGTATATACGCCCAATTTCGGTGAAGATAGAGGGATTTAACGGCTCCAATTCAATAGCGGATCGGTAAGCATTTATTGCGGCCAAATCAACACCATCAATTATACCAATCAGGCTTTGGTATACCGTTCCTCGAAAAACCAGATTTGATATATTTTTTGGATTCAAGGCAACCGCTTTCTCAATCGATTGAGAGGATTGCAACGCCAAATTCCGTATATCGTCTAATGCTGTCTCGGGCGATATTGCTTGATTGGCCATAATCTCTTGTATACGCATCAAACTAACACTTGCTAATTCTCTGCGATAAAGATCTACCGAAGGATTCAAATCAATAGCCTTGCCAATATCTGTCATTAACGAATTAAGATCATCGCTTTTCCATGCGCTGGAATATTTGATTTCTGCCAAATACTTTGGAGCGCCAGCCAAAATAAAACCAAACATAGTTATTAAAATTAATACTAAGAAAACTTTTATCGTTGTGCCCACTTCTGGATTTTCAACCGAAACAATTTCTTCCTTTCCAATCAATACGGCTAGCAGTGCCAATAAAAGCCAAAACATTGCCCACAATACAAAATTGATAGGATACAAAAATTGAGCCAGTATTAATCCGGCCAGAGCCGTAAACACCCCAGACAACAACAGCCCAGAATCATTTCCCCCTTCCGTTATTATGTCCTTAATGCGTCGGGTGCCAAACCACAAAACCAAAATAAATATAAACAACAAAGAGATGGTTCCGAAAATACCCACAGTAATAATTTTGTTAAAAATCTCTGAAGATCCGGATTCAAAACGAACATTCCAAAATGACGTATTATTGATTTCCAACGGTTTGAATCTGGCATAATTGTACGTGAACGTACCGGGTCCTGTTCCAAGCAAAGAAGACGATAGCAATGCGTGCTTGGCAATTTCGATAGTCGTGCTATTGCTTAGTGCTATTTCTACGGGCAACTCAAGAAAACTAAATGGGTCAATCTTTAATACCGTGAAAAAGATAGCAACTGAAAGCAAAACAACAGGGGCAACAACAAGCAGTCTATTTTTGGCGCCAAAAACATACATACCAATAAAAAACATTAGTAGCATTTCGATGGCTAGCACTATCCAGGCAAAAGCAAAATTAATCATCACCAACCCCAAAAGAATAATCAATCCGGCCGCATATAATAACCATCTTATTATTTTCGTAGCTTGCAAAATTAAAGTAATTATCAACGGTAGCAATACCGCAGAGAATATAGCCACGGAATACGGCGTCCCTATTGTATTGAAGGTAATAGTTTTGGTAATATCCCAAGGAAAAATAAAATTACCGAAGAGTTGTAGAATATTGAAAAGCACCGCTAGGAAGCCGGACGCAGCCAAATAAGACAAAAATAATACCGCATTTTTCTTTCCGTGGAAAAATTTAACAACAAGGAAATACAGCAATACTAGAAGAATTAGAGTTGTAAAGCTATCCGCAATACTCGATGGCCAACCCCAAAAGCTATTATAACGAGACACAGAAAAAGCCGCAGATAACCCATAAACAATTACAAGAGTTATCACCGACGTATCTATAATAGTAGGCTTTAATTTTAACCCTCCTGAAGATAAATATTTAACAGAGATAAAAACACTGGCCAGAAAAACCAAAACAGAAAGTAGCACCTGCTTGTTTAGCTCTAAGTAATTCGATGTCCAAGGAAGGAAAAACAAAGGAATTAAGAATATTATTAAACAAATAACTATTTTGCCTAAAATTTCCCAAGAAACAAAATTGAATTTCCCGATTGGCCTTTGATTCAGATTTTCCGTAACACTCATATTGTTATTGATATAATTAGTTTATAGCAAATTGAGTTAGTTTATTCAACGGCATCGCATATTTTGCAACATACCTATTGCCACGAAAGTTAAGACAAGATTGCCACCACCATAACTAACCAGGGGCAACGGTATACCTATGATCGGCAGTATTCCAACGTTCATTCCTATATTTATAATTATCTGCGATACCAAAACAATACAAAATCCCAACGCAAATAAGCGTGGGAAATTCGACGAACTTGAATAGGCAACGCTAATTACACGCCAAATCAAAATAAACAGCAAAGCAAACAAAATTAACACCCCAAAAAAACCTGTTTCTTCTGCTACGGCGGCGAAAACAAAATCCGTTTGAGACTCTGGTAAAAAACCGTACTGCACTTGAGTTCCTCTCCCCAATCCCTTGCCCCAGAAACCACCATTACCAATAGCTATCTCTGACTGTAATTGATTCCAACCGATTCTCAAACTATCTGCTGTCTGCGGGAAAATAAAACTGACTATTCTTTCCTTCTGATAATCTTTTAAGAAAAATTGCCAGCCGGCGGCTAGTAGCAAAATACCGCAAAGACATATGATTAAAAAATGGCGCAATCTTATGCCGGATAACAATAGAATTCCAAGCCAAAGAGAAAGCAACACAAGGATAGAACCTAAGTCTGGCTGTAAAAATATAAAAATAATGGGCAATAAAACATAAATACCCGATAAAAATATGTGCTTGAACTGATACATCTCAACGTGTCGGGTCGAAAAGTATTTTGCCAAAAGCAATATAAGGGCTATTTTTGTAAATTCTATTGGATCAATAGAAAATTCTCCAACTTTATACCATTTTCTAACGCCTCTGATTTCTGGCGCCAAAAAAAGCAATAAGACCAAAGAGATTAAACAAATTAGATAAATTACCAGAATCAAATACGAATCCTGTTTAAATACTCTCCAATCAATAAAACTAAATAAAAACAATAGGAAAACCCCCAACGCAAGAAAAAATATCTGTTTATGAAAATTGGAAAAATCCCCCCTGTTTACAGAGTATCCATATAGAAACACGAGGCCCGCCACAGCCAATAAAAAAGCTGATGTTATCATGATCCAATCCATCTTTTTTATATGACGAAGCAAAAAACTCATAACCCCTGTTTATTTTTATCTTTAATATCTAGCATTTTTATAAATTCGGTCTCGTTTAAAACCTGAATATTTAGTCTTTTTGCAGCATCCAGCTTAGACCCGGGATGAGTCCCCGCAACAACATAGCTTGTATTGCGCGAAACAGATTCCGAGACTTTACCCCCTAGAAAACGTATCCTTTCTTTTGCCGCATTTCTCGTAATAGAATCCAGAATACCAGTCAAAGCAAAGTTTTTTCCCTCTAAAAACGTATTTCTTATTCCTTTCTCCGACACTATCTCTACACCCAATCTATTTAGTCTATCCAAAAATTCTCTATTTTTCGGGTCTTTAAAGTATTGGTAGATTGAATCTGCTGCAATTGGCCCAATATCCAAAATTTTTTGCAGATCTTCAAAAGAAGCTACTTTTAATTTATTTAGAGATCCGAGATACAACGCGAGGTCTCTGGCAGTTTCCTCTCCGACATTCCTAATACCAAGAGAATAAATAAATCTCGCCAAGCCAATTCTCTTCTTAGAAGCGACCGATCGTATAAGATTATTGGCTGATTTTTCGGCGAACCCTTGAATTTTAGCATCTACACGAGTTTTGCCTGATGGTAAATTTTTAAGATGGATTATATCGCCAACTTCCAGCTTAAATAAATCTGCCGCATCTGCAACCAATCCTGCGTCCAGCAATTTATCTAAAATTCTTGGTCCCAACCCAACAATATTAAATGCGCCTCTAGAAGTAAAATGATAAAGATTTTTTCTTTGACGATTAAAACATTGCCGATTAGAACAACGCCAAACCGCCTCATCCTTTTTTTTGAATATTTTTTTATTACACGCAGGACAAAATTCTGGAAAATGAAATCCCTTCTCTTTTCCCGTCCTCAATTCTGGTAAAACTTTAACAATATCAGGAATTACATCTCCAGCCCTACCAACAATGACGGTATCGCCAATTTTAACGCCTAATTTCTTAATTTCATCTTCGTTGTGTAAGGTGGCTCTAGATATCTTAACACCACCTATCTCGACGGGCTTCAAAATAGCAACAGGAGTCAAAGCTCCCGTTCTGCCGACTTGAATAACTATCTTCTCTACAATAGTGGTTGCCTGTTTTAATGGAAACTTAAAAGCCACGGCTCCTCTTGGAGCCTTACCCACCACGCCCAATTCTTCATATATCCTGTTTTGATTTACAACAACAACTATCCCATCTATCTCGTAAGGAAGTTTTTCTCTATTTTCTCTCCAATAATTATAAAATTCGAAAACTTCTTTTAGGTTTTTGCAATGTTTTGTGTGCGGGCTTGTTTTAAATCCAAACAGCTTTAATAAATTATGCTCTTGGTCGTGTCCTTCTTGTCCGTATTCGCCAACTAAATCGTAGGCAGTAAAATCCAGCCCTCTCTGGACAGTTATTTTAGGATCTAGCTGACGAATGGACCCGGCTGCCATATTTCTTGGATTCGCAAAAAGAGGAAGTGATTTTTTTTCTTGCTCTTTGTTTAATCTCAAGAATTCCTTTTTTGGAACAAATACCTCTCCTCGAACAATTAATTCTTTGTCTTGGAATCTTACCCAATCAACAGCGCTTTTTTCTGTTTCCGAAAAATCGTCCAAGGTTCTTATTTTCAGCGGAATGGCATCAATCGTTTTTAAATTCATTGTTACGTCCTCTCCAATCATCCCATCTCCCCTGGTAGAACCAATCTGTAATACATTTTCCCGGTAAACCAACTCTATCGCCAAACCATCTATCTTTAGCTCGCAGTAAAAATCAATCAATTTTTGATCTTTCTCGCTTAGAAGCTTGGAAATTCTCTCTTGCCAATCTGTCATGTCTTGCTCGGAAAAAGTGTCGTTGAAAGAAAGCATTTGCTCCTTATGCCTAACTTTAACGAATTTATCAATTGGTTTTCCTCCTACCCTTTGAGTTGGTGAATCCGAGGTCACAAATTCCGGATATCCTTGCTCCAAATCAAAAAGCTCCTTTTTTAAGGAGTCTAGAGCGGCGTCTGAAATCTCTTGTCTGTCTAATACATGATATAAATACCTATAATGACGAATGCTCTCTTTCAGTTTTTCAATTCTTTCTTTGGCTTCTTGCTTATCCATAAATTTTTATATCTTCTATTCTCTAGGCTTCATTTTCTGTCTTCTCCCATTAATACTCTACCTCAATAGCCCTTGTTACTCCCCTAAAAGTCCCGAACGAATAAAAACAAGCATTATCATTGTTCGGATCGCATTCTTTGCCACCAGGACTAGGATATGAATCACCAGGACTTAATGCCTTCACCCAATACTCTGCACCATTATCTAATAACAATGGGGACGAAGGCGATCCAACATCGGACGGATTCTCTCTATCCAGTAAGGCCTTTTCGATTCCGGTATCAGCAGCATAAAACGCAACTACAGAATTACCAATTCCCCTAATAATCCTTATTTCTCCTATTAAAATAGTGGTAATAGCTAATCCAATAGACAAGAGAATCGCTGTTGTTATAACAGCTAAAAATATAATCACCCCTCTTTGCTTATCGCTATTAGATTTTTCGCGAATTGGCTTTTGGCGCGCGCACTTTCTCATATATTTATTCCGCAACATCAAGATTTCTTTGAGATACTGTTGTTTGCACAAGAATTGATGGCTGATTTTGACTCTTATCTTGAACTCTCATGGAAATCGTGACTCGGGGTTGCAAAAGATCTGGCGGCCCCGATCCTCCCGAGAGAAGGAAGTTTAAAGAATCTACTTTCAATTTCGAAGAAGTTAGAGGTAACACGCCTACTGGATTATTTTTTACCTGCATCAACTGCTCTCCGTTAGTATCGCATGACAACCCATTGCCAAGACAGAATTCTTGACAATCGTCTTGTTCCAAATGATTAATAAACTTGATACCTTTTCCGCTATTGGTAATTTCGTAATTAACATTACTACCAATGCATACATCGTCACCTTTCTTCGCTAATCTTAAGGCTCGACTCATATATTCCATGGCGAAAGAGGTTTGATCTAATAATCTTTGAGATGCCAGAGTGTGTCTTTGGCCTTTAATTCCAGAAATCAAGATTCCTGATACTGCGCCAGAAATTATTATGAATACAGACATTGCTACTAATAACTCAATTAAAGATATGCCTTTTTGTTTTTTTAAATTATCACTATTCATTTATTAATAGTTAATTCTGATACCAATTATAAAGATATTCTTGCGCACTAACGCTATAGGGCTCGCCATTTTGCTCCCAACCAACATCAACAGTCACTTTTATACACCCATATAGTTCTCCATCGCAGAATGGATCTCTATCGATAGTTATTTTCCTCGTAAATGGAGCTTCTGGAAAACTATTGTCGTATCTATAAAAACCTTGATTATCGATATTAAGATGAGTAGTCCCACTATCTAGGATTAATACGCTATCTTCAAAATCAGCTCTGTAGCTTTCAGTATCTAATCCGAAGTCCCAAGAAGGAATAGAGGAATCTAACCAGTTATTGTCGCGGATATTTCTAACAATCTCTATGCCCTCTTGCGCTAAATAGCTAGCTGTTAGTTTAGCCGAACCCAACGACATAAAAGAAATTGTACGGGTGATCAATGTTATGCCGCTAATTAATCCTATGGTGATTACAAAAATAGCCGATAATGCTTCTATTAAAGTAAACCCGTTTTTCATCTTGGCACGCAAATGATTTGTCATTTTGAATCGTTTCTATTCAACACTAACAAGCCCTGACCGACTTACGATAACCTTTTTTGTTTCTGACGAATCTGACCGGGCTAGGGTGATTATTACATCCGCGCCTGGATCACTTTCGTTATCCCATTTTATCGCAACCGTTGGCGCTGGTGGCTCAAAAGTGATAGAAGTTTTGGGCGGACTACCAACATTAATGTCTTTAATAAATACTTTATCTTCTAAATCGAGCGTGTCTATAATATCGTCTTGATCGGAATAAATGCCTTTGGGTGGTTTAGTATCGGCAAACAATACCAATTCACTCATAGAGATATATATCCCATATCTAGGAGGAATGATCCCACCACAACACTCTTCTGCGGCTAATGCCATTTCGGCTGCCCTTCTGATATCTTGGGATAATTTATGCGCAGATCTTTCTAGTGCGAAACTGGCTTGCGCGTCTTTATAATTAGGAATGATAATTGCGCTCAATATACCGATAATCGCGATAACAATTATAATTTCCAAAAGAGTGATTCCAAATTGTTTGTTCTGAATCGATTTATTCATCTATTAGAAAAGAAAGCCGAGATACCAATTAATAACTTTTTCTCCCCAAAATAGAGCCAGGAATGTTCCAGTCACCAAAAAAGGCCCAAAAGGAATTTCTGATTTCAATCCTTTCTTTTTCAAGATTATCAACACTGCACCAATTATAGCACCCAAGAAAAAGGCTGAAAACAAAGCAAAAAGTATATTTGGCCAACCCAAAAATAAACCCATTAAAATCGCTAGTTTAAAATCTCCAAGCCCCATCCAAGCACCATGAGAAAAAAGAATTATAGCCAGAAGAATAAAGGCTGGTAGAATAGCTAAGCCCAAATTCACGATCGAAAATAAACTCCAATTAGCAAGAATCTGATAAATAATCGCAATGACAATACCGGGGTAAACAACCTTATCTGGAATAAGATAATATTTTAAATCGTAAACAAATATAATTAACAATAAACAACTAGCAATAAACAAATAGAGAAGATTGGCTAGACCGCTAATAGTTAATTGTTGATTGCTGACTGTTAATTGAAAAATTAAAACAAATAAAAACCCTGTTGTCATTTCCACCAAAGGATACTGATAGGATATTTTTTGATGGCAATAACGGCATTTACCCCCAAGAACCAAGAAACTAAAAACAGGGATTAAATCCCACCAACTTAAAATATGTTTGCAATGCGGGCAATACGATCTACCCCAAAGAAAACTTTCATTTTTCTCTAGACGATAAATCACGCAATTTAAAAAGCTGCTAATCGTTAAACCGAAAACAAAAATTATGAAATTTAAAAATATGCTCATTATAATATTTTAACATTTTAAGGATTTTCCGCGATACCAGACAAAAAAACGAGGCGGCGTAACCGTCTCGTTTTTTGTTATGAATTCAATCCACTATCCCACTTATTCACACGTTTGGACTGCTCCTGTGCAAATAGGATTCGTGGGGTAGTGATCTGCTCTCAAAGTACTATCAACGCAGAAGTAATTACCACCATTCAATAAGACTTCCGCGCAGTAAGCATCAACTGTTAAATTGGACCAACTAAGAGTACCTCCTTGAGCGGCAATATCAGCCGCGAGTATAACCACAGAAGGATCGGCACTTAGGCCAACGTAGGTTTCATTGTTATCGCGGAAAATCTCTCCCAAGCTTCTTATTTGATTCATGTCAGACACCATCCTTACGTCCCTAGCTTTTTCCCTTGTATTGCCCAATGCTACCAACACAATAGAAGCCAAAATACCAATGATAGCAATAACAACTAATAATTCGATAAGAGTAAAACCCTTATTCTTTCTAGTAAAAATTTGCATTTTATTATTTCTTTTAGTTGAAATTTTACAATCGACCTTTATATTTTTAAAACCATCTAAAAACAATGTATTATCCAGTATATCAATATATCTTAAGAGCAATCAAGCTTCTGTGGAAAAACTAGAAATCTATATTACTCAAAACTAATACTATACAAAGGAAGCAAGATAGCAGCCATAAAGATCGCAACAACCCCTCCCAAAGCAATTATCATTATAGGCTCTAACATTTTAATAAACCCTTCCAAAGATCTCTCCACTTCCTTTTGGTAATAATTCACTATATTCATCAGGGTCAAATCAATCTGTCCGGTTTTTTCTCCAACTATAAGCATTTGAATAAAAATTGGTGGAAATAGTTTCGGATAGCCGGACAAATATGCGCTAATTGGTTCCCCTTTCCTGATGCTTTCTCCTGTGTCGTACATGATTTTCTTGTAAACGCTATTGCCAACTATTTCAGCGGTAGTCTCAAGGGCCTGAATAATGGGGAACCCGGCCGAGATTAAAGTGGATAAATTCTCGGCTATTCTTGTAAGATTAACCTTCTTTATGAATTCTCCAACAAAGGGAGTGCGTAAAAGAAGCCGGTCGAAAAATTCTTTCCCTTCTTTTTCCTGCAATAATTGATGAATAACCAAGACGATCCCAATGATGACTATCAAAATCAACCACCAAAAATCTCGAAGGAAATTAGAGAGAGCTATCATCATTTGGGTCGTAAATGGAAGTTCTTGACCAGTTTCCATCAATAATTCTGTAAGCTGGGGAACAACAAAAATAGACATTACCATCAAGATAGCAATGAAAACAACAATAACGAAAACAGGATAAACCATTGCAGCAACAATTTTTGAATAGAAATTGTATTCATTTTCAATATGGTCAGCTAAATACCCTAAAACATCAGAAAGTTTTCCAGACATTTCTCCAGATTTTATAACGCTTATATAGAACGAAGAGAAAACCTTGGGATAAGCTCCCAATGCGCGAGAAAGAGGAGTCCCTCCTTCTACTTTTTCAGAAATAGCTGTTATTTTTTCTCTAAAACTATGCTTTGTTGTCTGATTCGCTATGGTTTTAAGAGACTCTACAACAGGGACATTAGACCTAAATAAAATAGCTAACTGCCTAAAGAAAGATACCAAATCTTTTCTGGAAATTCTTTGAAAAATACCCGTCTGTTCAAGCAAAGAAACCGTTTCTTTATCTTCTCTTATACCAATGACGAACAATCCGTAAGATTGCAACAAAGACAAAGCAGATTCCCTAGAAGACGCTTCAACAATACCAGATTGCGTAGAGCCTGATGCAGTTTTAGCTTGATAACTAAATTTCATGAATATCTATATTTTCTATATGAAGGCCTAGTGAAGCAACCTTCTTAATTCACTGGCGTTAAGGGAATACACGAGTGCGTTTTTCAAGGAAATTTGCTTCATTTTAACAAGATTGGCTAGTGCCCGGTTTAATGTAATCATCCCCAATTCTGTTGATGTTTCGATTACCAAATCTAGCTCATGAGCTTTGTTTTCGCGGATTAAATTGGCTACGGCCGGGGTCGCCAACATAACTTCGCAGGCAGGGACTAACCCGCCCTTGACTCCCGGTATTAATCTTTGGGAAATAACGCCGAGCAATGAATCTGCTAATTGCGCTCTTATTTGACTTTGTTGTGTCGGAGGAAAAGAATCAACAACTCTATGAATAGTCTGGCTGGCAGAGTTAGTATGCAGAGTGGCGAAAACCAAATGGCCTGTTTCCGCGGCCGTTATGGCTGTTGCCATAGTTTCGGCATCTCGCATTTCTCCAACCATAATGACATCCGGGTCCTGTCTAAAAGTAGACTTTAACGCCCTTGAAAAGGATAAAGTATCTTGATAAACCTCTCTTTGCTCTATAACGCATTTGTCGTCTTCGAAAATATATTCAATAGGATCCTCGATGGTAATAATGTGTTCTTGTCTCGTTTTATTTATCTCGTTTAATAAAGATGCCATGGTGGTGGACTTGCCATGAGAAGACGGTCCGGTTATTAAAACAAAACCCTGCGATGGTTTAGTAAATTCATATAAGATCGATGGCAGATTAAGTTCGTCTGGCGTAGGTATCTTGGCCGGTATCAAGCGAAGGGCACATGATATATAACCTCTTTGGAAAAATATATTGACACGAAAACGAGCTTTTTCTCCAACGCTATAAGAAAAATCTATTTCTTTCTCCTTCAAGAATCTTTGTTGCTGATCCGCTGTCATTATCTCGAAAGCCAGAGCCTGCGCATCTTCGGCGGTTAGCTCTTTCATCTTCATTAACGGAACTAGCCTGCCATTAATCCTGATAATAGGAGGTTGCCCAACGGAAATATGCAGGTCTGAAGCAAGCTCCTGTATGGTAATAGACAATAACTCTCTAAGAAACGAGGAATAATCTGACATACTTTTAACTAGTTTAACAATTCATTTATTTCTTTTACGACTTCGCTTGGGGTGAAATGAGCCTTAATTAAATATTTAGTTGCTCCAAGATCCACGCCCTTTTCAACTTCTTCTTTTTGTCCCAAGTTGGACAACATAATGACTTTCAAATCTTTAGTGTCTGGATTATTTCTTATAATTCTTAGTATCTCCCAGCCATCCATGCTGGGCAAAATAATATCTAGCAGAACAACATCTGGCTTTATTTCTTTTATCTTTTCTATCGCTTTTTCTCCATCTCCAACAGCCTCAACCTCGTAATGCGACTCTTCTAGCTTGTTTTTGTATATATCCACTAAAAATGGGTCGTCCTCTACCAACAAAACTTTTTTCATAATTATTAATTGTTACTTATTTGATTATCTGTATCATACCAGCATTTTATTCTTCGGCAACTCTTAAAATTTCTTCTATGGTAGTGATGCCATCCAAAACTTTTAGTATTCCGTCTTGGCGCATAGTGATCATGCCTTGATCAAATGCTTCCTTGGCGATTTTTTGCTCTTGCGGGTCTTTCACGACTATGCTAGACAAGCTATCTGTCATTTCTAATATTTCAAAAACCCCTATTCTGCCCGAAAAACCTCTGGAGCCGCACTGCTTACATCCTTTTGGCTCAAATACCATCAAGGGGTCGCTTATTTTGAGTTTTGACCTAATCTGTTCCGGCAAACTATTTACTTCTTTCATGATCAGCGCCTGGATCTCTTTTTTTGCCTTAACCTTTACCTTGCAATGAACACACAAAACTCCAATAAGTCTCTGGGCAATAGCTATGCTCAAGGCAGGCGATATCAGAAACGGCTTTACCCCCATGTCAATAAGACGAGGAATAACTCCTATGGCATTATTTGTATGTAGGGTCGATAAGACAATGTGTCCGGTCAGGGCGGCATGGATTGCCAAGCTTGCCGTCTCTTCATCTCTAATTTCTCCCACCATAACAATATTGGGATCTTGCCTTAAAACCTGTCTTAGTCCTTGAGCAAATCCATAACCAATCTCGGGTCTTACTTGCGACTGATTAACCCCTTCTATGAAATATTCTACTGGATCTTCTAACGTTACAATATTAACCCCTTCTTTATTGAGAAGATTGAGTATGGCGTAAAGCGTTGTCGTTTTACCAGAACCAGTAGGTCCAGTAGACAGAATTAATCCAAATGGTTTCTGGATTGCTTTTTTGACTACGTCGAAGTTTCTTCTTTCTAGTCCAAGTTCGTCAAAATTCTTTGACCCATCGGTAGGATTTAAAACTCTTATAGCAACTTTTTCTCCTGTAGTAATCGGAAATGTAGCAACTCTAAAATCGATGTCCTTGTCGAGAATCCTGGCAGAAAACCTGCCATCTTGAGGAATTCTGGTCTCATCAATTTTTAAACTTGATAAGATTTTGATTCTGGCAACAACTGCCGGATGCGCTCTTGCTGGCAAGAGAATCGAAGAGTGCAATGTGCCACCGACTCTGAATCTAACCCTTGATTTGTCGCGACCTGGCTCTATATGAATATCGGAAGCCCTACCCTCGACCGCATGTCTCAAAATCACCGCTACCACCTTAATAACTGGTGCGTCTTCTGCCAATCTCTGAAATTCTTCAGCCTGGTCTGGTTTGGGTTTTACCTTTTCTTCTTTCAATTCTGTCTCCAATTCTTCTAGCGCTCTATTTACCTCTCTTTTCAGGGTGCGGTACTGTTTAAGGATGTTATTGAAAGTAGATAGTGTGATCAGAAAGGTTTTGTAAGAGAACTTACCCTGTCTAGCCAAGAACTGAATAGCCTCTTGGGTCTTGAGGTCTTCTGGATAAACCATTCCTACCTCCAAAACATTATCGCGCAAAACCAAGGGAACGATCCTGTAATATTTGGCCGATTCCTCAGGAATAAGCTCTAGGGTTTTGAGGGGTATCTCATCAACGGATATTTCCTTCAACGGCATTTTTAAATTCTCGCTTTTCAACCCAAACAAAAAACTCTCGGAAACAATTCCTTTTTCTAGCAACAATTCTTCCTCCCTTTTTCCGGAATTGTTGACTTCAAACTCTAAGGTACTCGCCTTCTCTTTATCTAGAATACCTTTTTTAACTAAATAGCGAATGAGATTTGGCATTGTTTAAAAAAACAGAAAGAAAATATATTTTTACTCATTAATATGGAGTAAATGGATCGCTTCTGCCAGGAGTGCCCTCAAAATTTCCTATTTCCGGATACGATTGTAATCCTTCTAATATTGGATTTTTAAGCGTATCGAAGTTTATTTTAATTGTTCTGTATTTTGCCTCTATTTCCGGCGGCAAGACTTTTGGTTCGGATAAAAACATTTTCCAAGCAAAAAATACGATTATTGCTGCAATAATTATTACCACCAACGAAGGCAGGTAACTCTTTCTTCTTTTTGTTATTGAATCAATAATAACCATGGCGCGTTAATAAGAATGGGTTTTTAATCTTAATGTGAATGGAGAACCTTCGTTTCCCGCTTTGTCCGGAGCGAAATCAATCGACTCAACCTCTATAATTCTTGAAGATTTTTCTAGTGATGCAAGAAAACTTTTAGTGGCGGGGTACGGCCCGGAAAAAGAAACTTCTATCATAATTTCTTTAAGATCTGGTTTGTCTTTCGCAGGGCTTACCGAAAACTTGCCAACCTTTGTCAAAATTAAACCGTTCTGAGAGGATATTTGGCTAACAAAATGAAAAAGTGACGGCAAAAATGGCCGTGAGGGAATAGCAGAATCAACCTTGGCAATTTCTTCTTGGTATCCATTTAGTTCTTCTGCGGCCTGTTTCACGCTATTAAAATAATCTTTTTTTACTTTTAGCTCTATATTCTTTTCTTGTAACTCATTCATCAAACTTGATACGCGCTGATATTGAGGCCAAGCATAAAAAATACCCAACAGAAAAACCGCTAATAGACTAACAAATATGGTGGCGACTCGCGACATGGTAAATTAAAAAAAATTAATACTTGAAATTATTACTATCAAAAGAAACTTCAACAACAAAAGATATTTTCCCCTCCTTATCGATTTCTGATTTCGACAATACAACACTTTTTATATAACCCTCCTTTTCTAGGATAAGAAATTGTTGTCCCAATATTTCAAAATTATCTGTTTTGCCAGAAAGTGTGGCCCTTCCTTGTTCTAAACGCAAGTTAATTTCAGAGAAAAATATTTTAGGGTGGACTAATTTCTCGAAACTCGCAAAGAATTTTTCATTCGACCTGTGATTATCAATCAAGAAAGCAAAATCGTTAATCTTCTTCTGGGTCAAAGTGACTTTTCTTTCCGTCATAAGATCCTCTGGAGTGGCTACAGAATCTATCTTCGCTTTAACATTTGAGATATTTCTATTTAAAGTTAATTGAAAACCTAACAACAATAAGGAAATCAAAAAGATCGAAAGCAATAAAATCACCGAAAAGTAAAAAATAGCACCAATCAAAGTAATGCTCTTTCTTTCTTTTTTTTTCGGAATAATCTCTATTGCCATACTACGAATTTATTATAGTAAATAAGCTTGATTCTTACAAAATAAAATATACCTTATTGCTCAAATCCCCGAAGTGCGACTCCCGTTGCAATAGCATAGGAAGGACCCATGATTTTTAACGTGTCTTCTAGGACCGGAGGATACAAGACGTTCTCGAATGGATTACCAATCGCTACGGGTCTCTTAAACCAAACGTACAAATAATCTCTTATGCCCGGCAAGAGGATGGATCCGCCAGACAAAACTAACTCCCCCACTTCCTTACCTTCTGTGTGGTAGAAATTGCGAATAATCTTATTGATTTCGTTAACTAAAGAATCGATCAATGGCGTCAGGATTCTACCTACCGGCATTTCAGGAACTTGAACTCCGTATTTTCTCTTTAGTCCTTCTGCTTCATTATACTTTATATTCAAAGATTTAGACAGAACTCTGGTAAGCTCGTTGCCAGAAATATCAGTACTATGAGTCATTTTTAATTTGCCATTTTCAACAATATTGATAGTGGTACTCTGGGCGCCTATATCTATCGCGCAAACAACTCCTTTCTTGTAACCAACCAAAGATCTTAATAAGCCAAAAATCTCTGCCTCCAGGGCTATTAGTCGTAATTGGCATAATTTCGCAATCGCCTGATACTGATTAACGATTTCGTAGGGAACTGCAACCAATAATATTTTTACTTTTGATTTCTGGTTCCCTTTGCTCGTATTCTCGATAATGGACCAGTCCAGCACAACCTCTGATAAGGGCAATGGAACGTGTTGACGAGCCTCGAATTTGATAGCGGAGGCCAATTCTTGTTTTTCCATTGCCGGCAATTCCATAAAGGTGAAAAAGGTTGAAAAATCAGGTATAGAAAAAAACGCATCTCGCGTTGACATTTGAGCCTTGCCAATAATATTGTTAATAGCTTCGGCTACACTTTGGTTCGATAATAAAAAAGCGCTTTTCTCAAAAACCGCGAATGGTTTTTCTTCGTCCGATTGAACAGTTATCTGCCCATAATTTTCGAGCTTGACTATTTCTTTTGATTTTGTAAGCTCGACAATTTTAATAGCAGATGTTCCAATATCAATTCCTAAGAATTTTTTTGATGGATTGCGAAGAAAATTAAAAAATGTTTTAAAGTTTGGCAAATTCATTATATGCTTAGTTGAGGTATATGCGGTAATCCATATATACTTAGCTGAAGTGTATGCGGTAAGCCATATATGCTTAGCTTCATTATATATAGGAAACTATAAAAATTAAAGACTCTTAATGCACAGATTAAATTACCAAAAGATTAAAGGAAATATCTTGGATATTATATTCCCAAAATATTGCATTAACTGTAAAAAAGAAGGCGAATACCTTTGCCAAGATTGCGAAGCCCTTGTCGAATTGCTGGAGTACCGTTTTTGCCTGTGCGAAAAACCAACAAGATTAGTCGGGGACGAGAGATGTCGTAAATGCTCCAGAAACCATCAACTAAAAGGTCTTTATTTTGCGACACCCTACCAAAACAATCTTGCCAAAACCCTACTCCATCTTTTTAAATACGAACCCTTTGCAAGGGACTTATCCAGAACAATAGCTTCTATAATAATAAACCATTTCCAGCTACTTGGGAAGAAAAAAGAAGAATTTGCCGATTTTATTTTATTGCCAGTTCCCCTAGCAAAAAGGCGTCTAAGATGGAGGGGATTTAACCAGTCGGAAGAAATTGGAAAATGGCTCGCTGATTTCCTAAATATTCCCATTGTTAATGATGCGCTAATTAAAACCAGAAATACTATTCCCCAAATACAGCTATCAGGACAAGAAAGAAAAGAAAATATAAAGGGCGCTTTCTTTGTGTTAAATAAAGAAATTATTATTGGTAAGAAAGTTTTGCTGATAGATGACGTTTATACTACCGGCGCCACCATGGAAGAATGCGTAAAAACCTTAAAAGAATCAGGGGCCAAAGAGATCTGGGGCGTAGTGGCGGCAAGAGGATAAAAGAGATTATTCTTGCAGAAAAATAAAACCCCACTTATAAAGCGGGGGTTTCGTTCGTGGGACTTGTGCCAATTAAAGTCCTTTTAACTTTCTTTTGGGTAGTTCTTTGCTTGGCAATTTTATGGCTACGAAATAAAGAGTGCCTAACGCTATCAATCTAGCGTCAAACTTATATTGTTGAGGTATCGTTCTCCTCAACTCAAAGATTAATTTCGCAACGCCAGGATTTTCTTTCTCGAGTCGATGTTTAATTTCTGTTATTTCAGGATTAGTCAACTGAAAAATCAGATCGAGCTCTTCGAGGTCGTTCTTGTTGGCGTCGTCGAATAGAATACCGTCGATATTTCCTAGAGCATTGATTATCTTATCAATCCTAGTCTTCTCTTGAGTCTCCGCTCCACCACTCTGTCTTATTGGCATTTATGATATCCTCCAGATATCCAAAAATTGTACTGATGTTAATAATAAACAAATTTGCGCAATCTGTTAAGGGCGCGTGCTTGGTTGCGACGGGGCGACCAATCCTGTTGGCGAGCCAATGACTTCATTTCCTAACTGGCGGAGGGTAGAGGACTCGAACCTCTAAGGGCTTTCGCCCACGAGTTTTCAAGACTCGCGCATTAGCCGTTCTGCCAACCCTCCAAGTAATTTCAACCTTTATCTCGCCATAAGCGGAATTCAGGCACCCCGCCGTTATAAATATATTAACTTAATTCTTTTAAGATATCTTCCCACGAATATACGCGAGTTATGCCAAATCCTAACTCCCCTTGATTCCACGGCATATCAAATAATAACACCTTGATTCCAGTTAGAGCGACCTCCTCTATGTGCTTAATATGATCGTCAATGAAAATATCCACCCCTAATTCCTTACACGTTTCTCCTTTTGTTTTCACAATACCTGTTCCATGAAACTGATTTGTAAAATACAACCCAGAAAAGATATCACCATAGTGTTTTCCTAGCCATAATGAAACCCATTCTCTTAAGCGCTCTGGTCTTGCGGTAATAATAATCAATGAATTATTTTGGCTTAATTTTTGGATCGCTTCTGGCGCACCTTGAATTGGCAATACTCTATCATGATCATCCGTTTCATAAAATTCCAATATTCTCCTTTCCGCTTCCTCTTTGTCACAACCTAAAAACTTATCAAATGCATGATTGTACTTACTGCGCAAATTTAGGTCAGATTTATAAACAATGTTGTGGTATTTAATAAAGGCTGTATTAAAATCCAAAAGAACGTCATCCAAGTCTATTCCTATAACTTTCTTGTTTTGCATAAATTAAACTTAAAAATAATCTTTCTGTTTTGATTGATTATTTTTTATAACAAACAGCTCTAAAAAGTCAATTTTCTAAAAATCTCTATTTTTAAAAGATTATCAAGGTTTCTATATCCAAAATAAATAATCTCGTTCCGAGAAACGAGATTATTGGATTTTAAGAACTGTGAACCGATTATCCCGGAATAATTTTCCTAGTGTTGAAAATTTCTCTAGTAATTTTTTCCAGATGATAACCGATGATCGCAAAACGCACTGCGTCCGGAAGCATCTTGGGATATCTAATCAATACCGTAGCAAGAAATTGACCATACGCAATGCCTTGCCTCGAAAGAAGCTGCTTCCATAGCGACTTGAAAAGCGCTTTGATTTCAGCTTTTCCGACTTTTGCCCGACTCCTCCTCTTGCTCCCCATACGATCAAGCATCAGAAGGCAACGCTTGAAATAATTCCGAAGTCCAGGATCATATATGGTAGATAGTACTTCTCTGTAGCCGTCCAATAAGGTCTTCTCATTCATCTCTGGCTTGAAATTAAGAACACACCCCAGATTATCACCAGAGACATCGGACACTATGCGTCCTTCCGCGCACAATCTTTTATAAAGATCTGTACCGCGAACAGCGCCGAGTAATCCTACCATAGCCACCGGAATTCCTGATTTTCGAATGAATTCTTTCATGGCATCGAAAATATCATTGGAATCGGAATCAAGACCCAAGATGAATCCGGCCATAACCTCCAATCCCTTTGATTGAATACGCGATACTGCCCTTAGAAGAAACCCGTCGTCAATCATTGAAACATTTTGACGTTTCCTGGTGGCTAAAAGCGCTTCTCTATTCGGGGTTTCAATGCCTACGAAAACCTCGCTAAAATTTGCTTCTACCATAGCATCCAATAGCTCTGGATATTTAGCAAGGTCTATGCTGGCTTCAGTGTACAAATAAAAAGGATTTCTTCTCTTTCTTTGCCAGCCAGCAAGATCCAACAATAACTGCATCGCATCATTCTTCCGGCCGATGAAATTATCATCAACTAGAAACACTCGTCCTCGCCAACCAAGATCATAAAGCAATTGAAACTCTTTAAACATTTGCTCCTTGCTCTTGGTGCGCGGGTTGCGACCGTATAACTTGGTAATATCACAAAATTCACAATCATACGGACAACCACGGGAAAACTGTAAACACATAGACTCGTAATCCTTGAAATTAATCAGGTCGAAACGAGGAAGTGGAGTTTTAGAAAGATCCGGCTTTCCGGACTCTCTATATATTACCCCTTCTCTCTTGAAACCTTGCTGCGATTCCCTGTCAAGAAATTCGAGAAAGATTTCTTCTACCTCTCCCAAAAGAAAATAATTAACATCAAGGATTTCGTCGTGGAAAGTGGTTGGATAAGGACCGCCAACAACGATCGGCACATCAACCTTTTTGCACCTGGAAATTACCTCGTTTAATGACTTCTTTTGAACTATCATTGCCGAAGTAAAAACAACGTCTGCCCAGCGCAAATCTTCATTCGTAAGATCTCTTGTGTTTATATCCACCAACTTAAGATTGTAATTTGGTGGAAACATCCCGGCGATCGTCAACAAGCCCAAAGGAGGCATAGTTGATTTTCTGCCGACAAAAGGCAAGGCGTAATTCATTCCCCAAAAACTCTTGGGAAACTTCGGATAAACCAGAAGGACGTTCGGCATTGTTTTGCCTCCTATATTTTTATTTTGTAAAGAGCTGTTTCTTTATAAAATTATATCACTATTTATGCTGCTTAGAAAATTGTCGTCCCAATAAAAGGATTTTTATTAAAAAACTTCTTTTCTTTCAATTTCGCTGAATGTAAAAATTGGCGGTGTAACTCGGTCTAGAACCACTAACCTAGGGTTATTTTAAGGGAAAATTCGGTGTTTGTCCATTGAGTTGTTGGGGTATCTCGGTCTCTCGACCTGCCTACCGACAGACAGGTAAAAAATATTGATCTTATTGTTGCTCATGTGAATAAGTCCACCTCGTATTTATAAAGGTATCATATTATAATATAAGCATGGCGAGCAACCAAATTTTCAAGGCAGTCTATTTTTCTGACTACAAAGAAACGAACCCGAAAGCAAGGGGCGTTGTTTTAGCTTTCGGCGAGAGGAATATCGATTTGTACAAAAGCGTAGCTGATCTTGGAAGCAATGAATTGCGCAACCTACTTGGAACCGACTCTTATCTTGAGCTAGAACAACGCGCACAACAGGAGGGATTACCGATAAACACTTACTGCCTTTGGTATTTGCGAAAAAATATCGGCGTAGAGGAAACGAAAACGAAATTAATAAGGAGCAGCGAAGGACCCATCTCCAATTTTATAAATCAGGTCGTTAAGGGAGATTGCCTGGAGGTGATGAAAAAAATTCCAGCAAAATCAATAGATATGATTTTGTGTGATCTACCATATGGAACTACACAAAATCACTGGGATAGCGTCATTCCCATTGATCAACTTTGGAGCCACTACGAACGTATTATAAAAAACAAAGGCGTTATAGCTCTCACAGGGCAAGGGCTCTTTACAGCGAACCTCATGTTATCTAATCCGAGACTATTTAAATATAAAATCACCTGGGTTAAATCAAAACCGACTAATTTTTTGAATGCAAAAAAACAACCACTTCGCAAACACGAAGACATTTGTATTTTTTATAAAAGTCAGCCCGCATATAATCCTCAGATGACTTATGGCGAACCTTACAACAAAGGTTTTAGGAAAGATCAATTCACCGGAAGTTACGGCGATTTCAAAACTGTTGAGGTAAAAAGCAATGGCGAGAGGTATCCCACTGATGTTGTTTATTTCAAAACCGCCGAGAGCGAAGGCGAAGTTTATCACCCAACACAAAAACCGGTGGAGCTCGGACGCTATCTCATTCGTACCTTCACAAAAGAAGGAGAGGTTGTCTTAGATAATACTTGTGGTAGTGGGAGCTTCCTTGTCTCGGCAGTTTTAGAGGGGAGAAAATTTATTGGAATTGAGAAAAACCAAGATGTTTATCTATTCAAGAAACATAAAGTGGATTATATTGAAGTTTCCAAAAAGCGTATCAAGGAAGCTGAAACTCAATATAGGGCAGAGAGCAACAAACTAAAGCTATTTTAGATTCCGCTATACGGCTCCTCTTGGAGAACTTGTCGTGCTTTTTCAA
>CAZFEY010000001.1:0-73188 GCA_964518135.1 uncultured Candidatus Saccharibacteria bacterium | reverse complement strand
TCAGTTAGGGTTTTGTAGCTTTTGCCTTGGATAAATTCAATTTCTGAAAAATAAAAAAGATCGGCGCCCGATCGTAATTTAGATTTAATTTTCCTTATAGACCTTCCTAATATCTCCAGTCTTCCAAAATCCCTAGTAAAAATCGTAAACAGTTGATCGTTTTCACCTCTCGCTATCTTTTTAAGAAAGAAACCTTTTGTCCGGTAGTGAACAAACATATATTGCAATAGATAATCATGTTTTTTTAATAGCCAGCCATAGCTTTTGATCATCAATTTGCATTTCTTTTTCTGCTTGAAATTCCATTTCTTCCCTTGTACCTATTAAGAAATTCTTCAGTTTGGCTGATTCTAAAATTGAAACGATGTTCTCTCTTAAAATTGAATTTGTCTGTTGATCTCCAAAGGCAAAACCTATGGCCTTGTGTTGCGGCTTTAAGTTTGCGCTTTTTCTCATCTCTTGAAGTTGCCGCACAACATCTCTTATCACGCCCTCTTTTCTCAACTCTGGAGTGATGTTGGTATTTAGTTTTAATTTCTTTCCAAGTATAATCGCCTTTACATTGACCTCCTCTTTAATCAGCTCTATCAAATCTGCTTTTATGTTTTTATCGGGAATTTCCAAGTTTAATAATGGTTGGCGAACCTTAATCTGGGCTTCGGCTCTTACGGCTAAGGCAGCGGCGACTATTTCTCTTATTCTCATCATTTGCCCCTCAAGTTTTTTATTAATTTTCTTCTTATCTGATTTGGGCCAATCAAGCAAATGAATTGAGTCTGGCATATTGCTTGATTTTAAGCCAGAATATATTTCTTCTGTGAAAAATGGTACGGCCGGAGCCATTAATTTTATCAAGCTGAGTAGGGTAAAATATAGCGTATTTATCATTTCTTTTCTGTCGTTCAAATCATCAACAACTTGTAATCTTTTTCTCGACCTTCTTATGTACCACAAAGAAAGATCTTCTATAAAAAAATTTTCTATTGCCAAGGCAGCATTCGTTGTGTCATAAATATTCAGATCGCTAGACACGGAGAGAATAAGATTGTTTAACCGTGAAATAATCCATTTATCTAATATGTTTTTGGGGTCTAGTTTTGGTTCTTTCTTGGGAAACTCATTTTTCTTAACGTAAGTTTTGAAAAAAATATAACTATTCCAAAGTGTTAATAGTTGCCTTTTTGTCTCTTGCGCCAAATTGTATCCGAACTTGAAATTAAGGGCCGGGTTTGATTTAAAATACATCCACCTCATTACATCCGCTCCTATTTCTTTAATTGCGTCATCAAGCCAAATAGCATTCCCCTTGGATTTATGCATCTCTTCACCTTTTTCATCGCGAACAGAAGCAAATCCCAAAATAGTCTTTATTGGATTAGTTTTTTCCAAAACAACACTCATCGTGAGTATTGAATAAAACCAATTTTTGAATTGCCCGGGGAAAGATTCCGTAACAAAATCCATTGGGAACCATTTTTTCCAATATTTTTTATCTGTGGTGTAACTTAGTTTTTTTGTTTTTGGATCTATGAGAGTAGAAAAAGGAACAATGCCCGCGTCTAACCACGGATTTCCAACATCTAAGATTCTGGAGGCTAATTTCCCGCACTTAGAGCATTTGATTTTAACAAAATCTACCCACGGCCTATGTGGAGATTTGCCTTTGAATTTATTCCAGCCAACAATAGCTCTCTTTTTAAGCTCATTTTCCGAACCTATTACTTCAAAATCGTGACAATGAGAGCATTCAAAAATAGGTAATGCCAAACCCCAATATCTTTTTTTTGAGATCAGCCAGTCTTGCATATTTTTCAACCAATCCAATTCTCTTTCTAGGCCAAATCTGGGGATCCAATTTATTTTTTTAGCAGCTTCTACTAACGGTTTTCTTAATTTATCCATTGCGATATACCATTCGTCCACAACCCGCCAAACCAATTCTTTTTTACAGCGCCAACACGTAGGATATTTGTGCTCGTAATTCTCCGTTCTAAAAAAGAATGATTCCCTCTTCTTGTTTCTTAAAAAATCTATAATAATTTCTGGATGCTCTTTGGCATTTTTGCCAGAAAAATCACCCATTTTTTCCAAATACACAGCTGATTGGTCTATTACATCAATAACTGATAATTTTTCTTTCTTTCCAATTTTGAAATCTTCCTCTCCAGCCCCAGGCGCAATGTGGACAATGCCCGTTCCTTCTTCTTCTGTAACTAAATCTTTTTCCAGAACCACCGAATGAAAAGTGTTCGGATTTTCTTTTCTTGCGATCTCCACCCTTTCTAATTCGTCGAACGGTGCTCTGTATTTTAGGCCCGCTAGTTGCTTCCCCCAAAAAGACCTTATCGGGGCGTATCCGTTTCCCAAAATTTTATTAGCTAAAGATTTTAGTAAAATCAATTTTTCGCCGTTAAAATCGAATAGTCCGTATTGAAGATCGGGATTTACAGCCAAGGCGACGTTGGCCGGTATTGTCCATGGTGTAGTTGTCCATGCCAAAAACTTTGCTCCCTTAAACTCTCCACCAAGAATCGGCAATTTAAAATATATTGACTCGTGCGCAATGAATTTATATTCTTCAGTTAATATCTCGTGCTGGGAAATCGCCGTACCACACCTAGGACACCAAGGCACACTATCTCGTCCCTTATATAGATTCCCATCTTTCCAACACTTTTTCAGAAAGTGCCAAATGGCGTAGTTATTTTCGTCAGACATTGTGTAATAAGAATCATCCCAATCCATCCACTGACCCAATCTAATCGACTGATCCGTTTGAATCTTGGAAAATTTTCTCACCCTCTCTTTGCACTTTTCGATGAATTTCGCTATGCCATACTCTTCAATATCTTTTTTTGTTTTAAAACCCAGTTCCTTTTCAACCTCTACTTCAACCCAGAGCCCCTGACAATCAAATCCATTCTGAAATCTTTCGTCGAAACCTCTCATTGCAAAATAACGCTGAAATATATCTTTATACGTCCTTCCCCAGGCATGATGAACACCCATTGAATTATTAGCCGTAATAGGGCCGTCCAAAAAAGACCATCGCTTATTGTTTTTATTTTTTTTGCGAAGTTTTTCAAAAACCTTATTTTTCTTCCAATATTTTAGAATCCTTACTTCGGTTTCAGGAAAATTAATCATATGTCTCATTAATGAGTTAATTTTTTGAACCTACCCGTTTTCAAGAAGATCTTTTTCTTTCTCGCTATAAGTTCCTTATCGTTTATACCCTTAACCAATCCTTCAAGCAACCATATGGGATCTCCGTGGCTAATGATTAAAATATTCTTATTTTTGTATTTTTTATCTATGTCTTCAAGGAAATTTTCTAACCTTTCCCGGCAATCTGTCCAACTTTCTCCGCGCTTTGGCTTATTGCAAAATAGCGCTTCTGAAAACTTTGGAAAACTATCAAAGAATTTTTCTCTGGATTTACCTCCAAAAACTCCGAGATTTATATCTCTTAATCTTTTATCGAAAATAATCCTTTTTTTAAATTTTATAATTTTTTTAATAATACCTGCACTATGACGAGTTCTATTGGCATCTGACGCATAAATAAAATCAATACTTGCTTTTTTAAGTCTTTTAGCGGCCTCCTCGATCTGTTTCTCTCCTTCTTTCGTCAACAAGATAGGTTTTTTCTCTGGCCACGGATAGGCCAATTTCTTTTCGCTTATTTGGTAAAAAGTTTGCCCGTGGCGCAATACAAGGTAATGATTTTTGAGCCTCATAGGTAAGTATCTGCACACCAAAACCCATTCTCAAGCGATAAAAGGCTTTTAGTTTTGGTACGGGATTCCACCCTCTTTTTTATATATTATTCTTCCTAAATATATCATTGCTTTATCAATACAAAGAATAGGGCTTCACATTCTTTTTGGAACATTGATGCCCAAAAGAAATAATGCATTCTTTAACACTTGAGCTGTAGCTGCGGTTAAAACCAACCTTGCCTGACGTACATCTTTTTCTTTCGCAATGGCAATAGGGTAGCGATCATAAAATGCATTATACTTTTGCGCTAAATTAAAAGCAAAATTACAAATTAAATTAGGAGAGAATTTTTTGGCGGCTTCGACAACAATCTCTGGGAATCGAATAATCGTTCTTATAATTTCCATCTCTTCTTCGCCAAAACCGACGTTGCCAGTAATTATTTCCGAGCCTAATTTCTGAATTTTAGCCTTTCTAATCACGCTATCACATCGAACGCAAGTATATTGTAGGTAAGGACCACTGTTTCCTTTAATATTTAGAGATTGTTCTGGATCAAAAATAATATCTTGCCCTATTCTGTTTTTCAACCAAGAATACTTTACGGCACCAATTGTTACCATTTCAACTACAGTATTTTTTTCTTTTCTGGAAAGATTCTTTGAAGAATCTACAATACCAATAGCTAAATCTTTAATATTGTCCAGTAATTGCTCTGCAGTAATAATATTACCCTTTCTGCTTGCCATTTTCCCACTAGAAAACCTAACCATACCATGTGGTATGTGCAGTGTCTTAACTCCTAAATCAGGAAGGACAGCTTCTAAAGCAGCTATTAACACTTTAAAATACTCGACGATCTCGTTTCCGGTAATAATAATGGATAAATCGTATTTAAAATCTTTATTTTTTGCCAAGGCTAATCCCAATTCTTTTGCTTCGTAAGTGGGCAATCCTTGGGAGTTAATAAAGACCCTGTTATGCAATCCGTAATTTTCGCCAGGAAATATAATAGCCCCCTCGCTTTCTTTAAAAATCCCCCTTTTTAAACCATCTTTTACCAGTTTTTCTCCTGTTGGCGCTACTTCGCTTTCGAAATAATAAGAATCGAATTTGGTGCCAAGGCGCTTGTATATTTTTTCAAAATACAACAAGCTCCAACGCCGTCCTTTCTGGTAAACGTTTTTAATCGTCTTGTCGAGTTTGAATATTTTTTTATTCAGCTCTACTATTTCCTCTTTCGCAGTATTATCTTCCTCGAAAGCATTGGCCCCTAAAACATATGCCTGTCCTAAAAAAACTATTCTTTCTTTGAGAGGTTTTGATTCAAGTTTTGCGAAATTAATTTTTTCACTGACTATTTTTTGTTCAATACCCCAGACCGCCTTTGCCACATGTAAACCAACATCTCCTTGATAGTTTATTCTTTTAACTCTAGCTCCAACAGCTCCAGAAAATCTAGAAATTGCTTCCCCAACAATATTACTATACAGATGACCGATGTGAAATTCTTTAAAAGGGTTGGGATCGGTAAACTCAACTATAACTTTTTTGTCTTTCCAACCAGAAGAAAATCCGTAATTTTGTTTCTTTTTAAAAACCTGTTTAAGTTCGTCCAAAAGGACTTTCTTATTTGTAAAAAAATTAAAAAATACCGGAAATTTAAACTCTGCCCTGTCAAATATTTTGTCAAAATCTGGGTGTTTTTTAATTTCTTCCAAAATAACTTCTCCGTCGTCCTGCGTAAACTTCGTTGTTTCGAAATCATGCCCCCTTTTTAAGCCCCCTTCGATAATATTGCGAATCGTTACTGCATAATCGCCGTGGTCTATCCCAGAAAAACCTTCAATTTCAAAAACTGCCCCGGAAAAATGATCCGAGTGGCTTTTTAGGTTTTCTAGGGATTCTTGGATAATTTTCTCTAATTTCCCCTTTATCATGCTTTCAGTCTATCCCATTTTTTACTAGAATAAAAGTATGGATAATTTAGCTGAAAACAAAAAGGCGTATTTTAATTACGACATTCTTGAAAAATTTCAAGCTGGCATAGTTTTAATTGGGCAAGAAGTAAAATCCCTTAAAACAAAAGGGGTAAGTCTGGCTAGTAACTATGTAACGCTTAAAAACAATGAATTATTCTGGGTCGGGGCAAACATATCGCCTTACCAACCCAAAAACGCAACCAAAGATTATAACCCAGAAAGAACAAGAAAGTTGCTACTAGAGAGAGCAGAAATCAAAAAACTCATCGGCAAAACACAGCAAAAAGGCTTGACTTTGGTGCCATTAAGAGTGTATACTATGCAAGGAAAAATAAAGATGGAGTTTGGGCTTGTGAAAGGCAGAAGCAAAGCAAACAAAAAAGAGCTTATCAGAAAGAAAGAGACGCAAAAAGAGATGGAAAAAGCCCTAAAAGAATACTAACAACAAGGGGGGCGAAAGTCTTGACGAAAGCTCTTTTAGAAACAAGCAAACCGAGCCACCCTCAAGGCTCGTAAATCTTAGAGGGGCAAAAATAAGTGCCAACTTATTTCAAAAACCTGCTTTAGCTTTCGCTTAGCAGCATCCGAACGGTTGATTCTCGATGGGCCGCTAGGGTGTTATATTTATCGAGATAGATAACTCTAGTGCCTGGAGAGCTATCAAAAACAAAGGCAAAGAACGAAAGGGTTTTGCCAGATTTTATACTTTTCGTTCCAAAACAAACCTGGCTAAGTTTGTAGATTTATTTCTGAATTAATTTTCGGACGAGGGTTCAACCCCTCCGCCTCCACTATAAAAATTTTTTAAATAAATAGTTTTGATAAAACGACCCTTGGTAAATAATCAAATAAGAGCAGAGAAGGTAAGAGTGGTAGACGAGTTAGGCGAACAGTTAGGCGTACTATTAACACAAGAGGCGCTCCGCATATCGATGGAGCGCAATTTAGATTTAATACAGGTAACAGAAAAGGTTGATCCGCCAGTTTGCAAGATAGGAAATTACGGAAAATATTTATATCGTGTCAAACAAAGAGAGAAGACGGTCGGAAGGACACATAATGAAATCAAGAATATAAGACTAGGGTTTAAAACCTCTCAACACGATACCGAAATCAAAGTTAAATTGGCTGAAAAATTTTTAAAAAAAGGGCATAAGGTAAGAGTAGAACTGGTTTTAAGAGGTAGAGAGAAATCGCTATCCGATATCGGAAAAGAAAAAATGAATCAATTTCTCAATAGTCTCGGAAATTTAGTTCCAATTAAGACAGAAAGAGAATTAAAAAGAGAGGCGAGGGGTTTTACCGTTATAGTATCAAAAACATAATTACCATTAGAAACAACATGAAAACAAGAAAATCGATCACGAAAAGATTTAAAATAACCAAGACCGGTAAGATTCTAAGACGACCCACCGGACAAGACCATTATCGCGCAAAAAAATCCGGAGAAGCTGTCAGAAAAGGCAGAAAATGGATACAATTATCAAAATCAGAGATGAAAAAAATCAAAAAACTTATCAGTTTAAAGTGAACAAGTTTGTTATGTCAATAAACAAGCTTGTTGCGTAAATAATATGACTAGAGTAAAAAGAGGGAAAACAGCCAACAAGAGGAGAAAAAACATTTTGAAACACGCCAAGGGTTTTCGCTGGGGTAGAAAATCAAAATACAAACTAGCAAAAGATGCAATGCAGCATGCTTGGACTTATTCTTATCGCGATAGAAAGGTCAAAAAGAGAACATCTAGACAGCTTTGGCAAACAAAAATCGGATCCACTTGTAAAAAATACGGTTTAAGCTATAGCAAATTCATAAAAAACCTTAAAGATGCAAAAATAGAGCTGAATCGAAAAATACTATCAGAACTCGTAGAAAAACATCCGGATATCTTTGAGAAAATCGTCAAAGAAGTTAAAAAATAATAATTAAACCCTAGAATTAACAATAAAACTGCCACCCGGCAGTTTTATTGATCATAACCCTTTTTTGTCAATTTATTTTATCTTATTTCTTAAAATTTTAGAAAAGAAAAAGCTTTCAGCAAGATACTGAAAGCTTAATGATCTCGCGAATTCTCCGGGTTAAAGATCGATTAATCCGGCTTTCTTTGCACAGAAGATGGCAACGAGACCCATAAAGGCAATCATCCCAACAAAGAACCCCACCGGATCCCATATTCCCAAAACAAGACAGATAATGATTATTACGGCTCCTTGCGCGAAGGGGTTCTTCAATCCTTGGAACACTTTTTTCATTTTAATACCTCCTTTCTCCAAGGTTCTTTCCAAAATAATTATAATTTATATTATGGACTGCTACTACAATCTGTCAAGTATGAATTGGCTTTTTTGAGAATTTCTTTGGCATTTTTAAATGTTAATTTCTTCAACGCTTCTTCATAGGATAACCAAGTAAAACTTAAATGCTCGTGGGAAATTTTAACCTCTTTAGTCCTTGTTTCTGCCAATAAATAGCTAACTGTTTTAAAAATAGTTTTACCCTCTTCTTTGAAAAAATATTTTTCTGTCTCTTTAAATCCTTCTACGAAATCTAAGTCTTCGAGACCTGTCTCTTCTTTAATTTCTCTTATTATCGTATCCATCTCTTCTTCTCCTTGCTCCATCGTACCCTTGGAAAATCCCCAATATTTTTTGTCATTTCTCAAAGAAGATGGATATTCTAAAAGCAGATAATAAACCTGATTATTCTCTTTATGAAAAATTATTGCTCCAGCAGATTTTCTAATGGGCATGATTATTCAAAAAATTTAAGCAATTCTTCTACTGAATTAGTATTTATAATATCTTTTTTCTCTGCCCAACCGCGCCTAGCTTGAGATACGCCAAACTCCATAAATCGCAGTTGGTCTTTATGATGCGAATCCGTATTGATAATCATTTTAACACCAACCTCTTTGGCGTAACGGATGTCCTGATCTTTTAAATCCAGTCTGACTGGCGAGGAGTTAATTTCTAAAATCGTTTCCGTTTCTTTTGCAACCTTAAGAATTTTATCAAAATCCATCCGATACTCATCCCTTCTATTGATGAGTCTCCCCGTGGGATGAGAAATAATATCTACGTTTGGATTCTTCATGGCATTAATAATTCTATCTGTCATTTTTGTTTTATCCATTTTCAAGCTAGAGTGGACCCCTGCAATAACATAATCTAATCCTTGTAAAACTTCATCCTTGATATCTATTGAACCATTAGGCATAATATTAGCTTCGCAGCCGTGCAAAATACAAAATTTGGACCTAGAAGTACGAAATTTATCATTGATTTTTTTTATTTCCTTGCTCTGGCGCAGTAATTGTTGTTCGTTAAGGCCTTTTTCGATCCGCAAGAATTTGGTATGGTCGGAAATCCCAATATACTCATAGCTCATCTCTTTAGCGGCTTTTGCTAATTCTAAAACAGAATTAGCCCCACCGTCCCAATCAGAATGACAATGCAAATCTCCTTTTATATCTCTTTGTTCTATCAATTTTGGTAATTTACCCTGGATAGCAGCTTCTATTTCCCCCTTGTTTTCCCTTATTTCTGGCGGAGGCGTTTGCATGCCCAAAATCTTATAAATCTCTTCTTCTGTTTCGCTGGCGATCA
Source organism: uncultured Candidatus Saccharibacteria bacterium (assembly GCA_964518135.1). Taxonomy (GTDB): domain Bacteria; phylum Patescibacteriota; class Minisyncoccia; order Minisyncoccales; family 2-12-FULL-40-12; genus 2-12-FULL-40-12. Next base: position 63,875 of record CAZFEY010000001.1, on the reverse strand, counting down.
TTCTTTGACCCTTAAAAAGACTGTACTCTGAAAGCTTCAACCCTTTATTCATGGCAATAGTACGAACAACGATATTATGCTCTTTGGAGCCGGTAAAATACTGTAGGGCTGCGCCATAAGATTTAGCTGGTACCACCCTAATATCCATATCGAATCCTTCTGCCGTTCTTACAGATGATTTTGTCCGACCCTTGCCCCAAATTTTAACTACGCCCGGCAGAGATACAAAATAATCCATTATTCTCTCGGGATTTTTGGAAATAACCAAAAAATCTACATCGCCAATTGTTTCTTCTCTGCGCCTAACAGATCCCGCCAAAGATATATTTTCTACGTCTTCTAATACTGATAATTCATCGAATACTTCTTTCACCTTGGGGAAAATTTCACCTAACAGAAATCTACCCTTGTTTCTCTTGAGGAAAGTTATGCTTTCTAAAATATTCTTTTCCGTTTTTTCGCCAAAACCAAAAAGCGACGCTATCTTATGTTGTTTCGCCGCTTTTTCTAAATCTTTAACGTCTCGCACCCCCAATTTTTGATAAAGCGCCTTTGCTTTTTTAGGACCCATGCCCTCGACCGCAATAATTCCTTCGATATCTAAAGGTAAACGTTTTTTAAGTTGTTGATGATATTTTATTTTTCCAGTCTTTATATATTCTTCTATTTTCTCGGCAATACTTTTACCAACGCCCGGAATTTCCTCTAGAGCCTTTATTCCTCCTGCGCGGTAAATATCCCCTACGTCATCCTTAAGAGACTCTATAGATAAAGCAGCTCTTTGGTAAGCATATGGCTTAAATGCAGTTTCCTCTGTTGATAGATAATCTGCAATCTCGTTAAGTATTTTGGCTAATACCTGATTTTTCATTCTTTTGGAGATGGCGGTTGGATTGTTGTAATTTTATGAATACTCGGCATTATTCCATCTTTAGAAAATATCTCTTTTGAAATTAAAAGAGGCAAAATGGCGCTAATAAGAATAATTATCCCTACTATCACAAAAAGAAATGTAAAGCCGAGACGGGAGGCAATCATTCCTCCTAGAGCTCCTGCTGCACCCGCACCCATCCCAACTAAAGCCGTTCTTACGCTCCAGCCCAAAGCCTCTCTTCCCTTATCAATGTGTCTAGTGAAGATAGCAGAGTAACCGGGTACATTCATCCCCATTCCAATAGCATAAATAGCCTGCAAAAAATAGATGTGCCAAGGAAGCTTAGAAAAGATGTATCCAAAGACAGCAAAAGCAGCTAGAAGATTACCTATTACCACAAACCAAAGGTCATCTTTTTCTCCACGAGAACTGTCTAAATATTTACCAAGCGGAATAACAACTATCGACATCACTATCCAATAAACCGCGGAGGCAAAACCAGCAACCTCAACGTTACCCCCTCTGATATTCTCGCTTAAGAAAATTGCGAAAATTGGTGTCACGAAACCAAAACCAGTCAATAGAACAATATCAGACAAAATCAAAACTTTTATTACTTTATTAATTAGTTGCTGCATTTTAGACGGTTTTTATTATGTTAACCATTATATCAATTACGTCGTTATCCCTTTTGGTTGAGATTGGGAATTTCATTTTATTTTTTTATTGAAACGCTCCTGCAAAAAAGACAGGAAAACGAGAGGAGCAGAAAATAGATTTTTTTTGTTGAATTTTTTCTTTAATTCATCCATAAATTCAATAATCGCAGGATTGTCAACTGATTCAAAAGCCCACTCCCAAAACGGTCCAACAAAAGAACTATTTTTTTCACTAAAATACACTAGAGACTTAAAAAGAGTAGATACGGCCTCTATTTGGTTTAAGAAATATCCCTCCGAAGAACTACCGGCTTTAAATTCTTCCCAAAGTAGCATTATTTCTTCTCTGCGCTTATCATCCAAAATGGATGCTAATTTCTTTATAGCAATTTTTTCTTTACGATAATCCCTAAGGAAGGTTTCTGATTTCTCTTTTCTGGATAATCGAACCCATTGTTTTAAAATATCCTTTTTGGTCTTGGCATTTCTACCCGTCAACACGCTATCGTAGGGCGTCATTTCTTCTGAATAAACCCTGGAAAGCTCATGATAAAGCACCATTTTCAGCAATTTCTCTTGGTGTAATTTTAAGTTTCTGGATCTTAAAATCAACCACGCCATCAAAGACATGCTAAAGCTGTGTGCCGCTACTGTTTCCGGGTTTTTGACTCCTCTCAAAACCCATCCCTTGCGCGGGATCTTTTTTAATTTACCAACCGCCATAATAAAATCTAAAATGCCTTCCAAGTTCTTTTTTGTCTTTACTCTTTTGCCATGATATAACTTTTCTTGTATCACCTCTAAAAATTCCAGCACTAAATGGTCCTCTGCGATTTCTTCAGTTGATTCCCACCACGTACTGCCAGATTTCTTCTCGTTTGCTCCAAAATACTCAATAGACTGAATCAGGGTTTCTACGCTATTAAGCTGTCTTACCAGCCGACCTTCTTTTGAGACACCCTTTTCATATTCTACCCAATAAGAAAAAATTTCGTGCCTTATCTTGTTTGGTAAATATTTTATTAATTTCTCTAGGGCATTTTTCTCTTTTCTAAACTTTAATCCGCCTATCTTTTTCTTTTCCCGTGCAGAAAGTCGGGCCCATTTCATTTCGATCTTTTTTCGATCTTTTGCGTTTTTAACATTACGGAATTCGGGATGATAAAGAAGCGTGGTAATGTCTCCGCTGTGAATTTCGCAAAGATCATGGAAAATGGCAATCTTAATCGCCTTTTCAACGTTTAATCCCATCATCTCTGCAAATAAAGTTGTAAGTATGGAAAGACGGAAGGTGTGCTCAGTGACGGTTTCTGGGTCTTTAACCCGCATCAAAACCCAACCTACTCGACGCAGCTCTTCTATCTTCTTGGTCTTTAATAATAAATCAATAATGGCTTTCATAGAAAATGAGCTCACTATTTAAGTAAGCTCATTTTAACACATTTTCAAACTAGACGACCGATCTAAGAAAGATGATATTTTATATTCTTAATTCTATAAACCACTCTGATAGGAGAAGTAATAACCACCTCCTCTCCTTTCTTTTTATTTATCAAAGCTTTGCCAACAGGAGAATCGGAAGAGATTTTTCCCTCTCCAGGACTTGCTTCAAGCATCCCAACGATTACGAACTCGTTAACTCTACCTCCTTCTTCCTCAAGAGTCACCGTGGCCCCCAGTTGAACTGCGTCTTGCGTCGCTTTTGGAGGGGTTTTGATTAGTTCTACATTTTTTAGAACGTGTTCTAGCTCGTAAATCCTAGATTCAAAGAAACTCAAATCTTCCTGAAAAGCAAGGTATTCAGGATTTAAATCTTCTGACTGCCAAGTACGGGGCGCTTCATTTTTAATCTTCATCAATCGAAGATTTTTGAGCTTATCGTACTCTTTTTTGATCTTTTCCAACCCATCTTTTGTTAAATAAAACTTTTTTTGATTCATCATAGGAGTAAAAGGCCTCCCTGGGCGAGGAGGCGAAGATCATCTTTTTTGGCCATAAGCTGGTGTTTCATTTCTTCTAGACCCCCTCGTGTTGGTAATCTGCCTTGATGCAAAGGGCAGAAAAAAACCATACCTTAGTTGTAAGTACTTCTTTTTCGGTTGGTCTATTGTAGTGTCTAGCGATTCGCATGTCAATACTATAGTTTCCTATTTTCATAATACTCCCTGTATTAAACTTGTCAACCCCTATTCAAATCTCTTCAACTAGAATAAGCTTTTTTGATCAAGCAAGGCTTCTCCTGCAGATCTTGGAATATTAATTCTTCCAAAAACACCATCATACCCCGGAATAATATCAACTTTTCCATCTCTTACCTTTAAAATACCTTCTGAAACCTCGGGGAAAGTAACAGAATTCAAATCTTCTACCGAGGCTGACAGTAAAATTTTGAATTCGCTGCCAATTTTTTTAATTAGATTTTCATACTCATTCTGAACTCTTTTCGAGGCAACAGTTACGCCAAAAGAACTAGCAATAACTTCCTCTAGTGGAATCAGGCTTTTAAAAGGGACTGTATTCTCCGGCTTAAATCCTTCTTTCCTGTCGGCCAATTCATTAACCCTACTTAGCACCCCTATTGTTAAAAGCTTTTTGCATTTTGGACAAATATTATTATATTTTTTTGTTTCACCTGGATGAAAACTTACATCGCAAAGACGATGGCCATCATAATGATATTTTCCTTCTTCTGGGAAAAATTCGATAGTATACAAAAGGCGGTTTAAATCTTTTGTTTTAATAGCTTCTATTATTGCGCTATAACTAATTTCAGAATTAAAAACTGTTGCCTCTCTGCCTATTTTTGCCGGAGAGTGAGCATCTGAACAACTGATTAGAGTTATTTTGTCTAGGGCCGAGAGCCGCCAGTTCATTGCCGGATCGCTTGATAGCCCAGTCTCGATCGCATAGATATATTTAGAATATTCTTCGAAACACTCTTCGATAGTATCGAACCCGGAGCGAGAACCAAAAATGGAAAACCAAGGAGTCCAAGCGTGCGCCGGTATCACTAGGCACTCTGGAGAAACGCCTAGAACTATTTTCACTAATTCCTTGGCATCAAGCCCCAAAATCGGCCGACCATCTGCTTTTAAATTCCCGATAAATCCCAAACGGGCATTTATTTTCTCGCAAATCTCAAGAGATGGAGCCAATACTACAATGTGAATCTTTCTTACCTTGCCGCCTTTTGAATAGATGCAACTGATCTCAACACTCAAGATAAAAAAAGTACCAGAATCCCCTGGTTGTGTTTTCAAACAGTAAAGACCCGGAGCCGATGGCCGTAATTTATCCTTAAGGACCTTGAACCATTCCGGATGGGTAAAGTCGCCCGTGGCCAACACCTTGATACCCTTAATGCGTGCCCACTTATCTAAATTTTCTAAGTCTAAACTTCTACTCGTTGCCCTTGAATATTTACTATGAATATGAAGATCCGCAACAAATTGCATATATTTTCCAACAACCTATTTCTTAATCAAATTTATGCCCATGTTGGCAATCTGGCTTCCACCCAAAATGAAAATCCCGGCAAGAATGGACCAACTTATCAAGTTGAGCAGTCTTGGGACGGCGTTCATTGGCATAACAGATTCTATCTGTTTTTGGATTTGTTCTCCTGCTAATTTTTCTAAATCAATTCCTAGTCCTTGTAAATTTAAAGAGGGCGCAGGAATATTATCATTACTTTCTGTTGTGGTCTTAAAAATCTCTGGAGGCGATATCTTTGCGGTAAAAATATTAAACGAATACCAAAGAATATAAACTATAATTGCCATGCCAAGTATTAATAGAATCAAACCAATTATCTTTTGACCTTGCACAAATTTATTCTCTTGATTTAAAAAATTTTTCTTCTATTCTTCCAAGCCCCAACAAAATAGCGATGGTTAAAATAGCTACTATTATTGCCAAAAAGTAAAGTTGAAACCCCGCCGCAACCCCAATCGCAGCCACAACCCACAGTCCAGTAGCTGTAGTTAACCCTATTGGGCCAGACGCCTGCCTAAAAATCCCTCCCGCCCCTATAAAACCAATACCAGTAGCAATGGCTTGAATCAAGCGAGCTGATTCATACGCAGTAGAACTTCCTGTTGAATCTACGGAAGAAGACATAGTTACAAAAACGACAGTAAAAAGACAAGATCCCAAAGCAACCAGGCTATAAGTTTGCAACCCAGCACCCTTTCTTTTGTATTCTCTCTCTGTTCCAATCAAGGCGCCTAACGCCGCAGCGAAGAATAGTTGCCACAAAATCTCTATTGAAAAATTATTTAAAAGCTCCATAAAAAATGGGGAAGTTAAAATTTATTAGAATTTAAAATCTTTATACCCTGTAAACTCTATACCCATCTCTAACCTTCTGACCGATCGCAATACCGATAGAATCGCCAGGCATGGCCTTATCAATCTTTTTATGGTCATGCTCTATGGATTCTATTTGTTGGGTAAAGTCGGTCTCGCCACCAACCACTCTTACGTTATCTCCAACATTAAGAGGGTTTGAAAGTTCAATAACCGCTACCCCTATATGGTCAAAATAGTGCGTTATTTTCCCGATCAAGTCCTTTTCTTTTGGAAGATTCTCTTTGTCCATAAAGGTAAAAAATACAAATAAATGCTTTCTCCCAGTGCTAGAAAATAAAAGTGCGACCTTTATTTTATTATAATACATTCTCGCCAACCAAAAAAGAGGTCTTTTAACCTCTTCCAACTAGCGAAAAATCTCTTCTTTGGTAAGGGGAGATCGGACTTAATAAAATCGACTAGAATAAGCTTGTCAGCTTGGGCATCGCTGGCGACGCGTCTTTTCTATCCTCCTTTATTAAATTCCGCGCCCTTAGGCAATCAATGCCGCACCCCCCTCAATCTAAATTTATCAAAATCTAGTACCTTGTCAAACCCTTTAATTGACAAAAAATCTCTCTAAGGTATAAATAAAATCAGCTCACCATAGTCCAAAGTACGCAAAAAAAAGGAGACCCGCTATGACATGGTTAATCATAGGCGCAATAATAGTAGCTATTATTGTTGTGGCAAAAATAGCCAATAGAGGACCATCTATGCACGATCCGCACAAGAAAGATGCGGTACCCAAACCGCCAACCACCACTCCAACATCCGATTTGCCATCGGATTACGGCGCAAGACTTTCTGTCAGCGAGAATTTCAAAAAAGGCGAAAATAAGCCTAAACAACCACCAGGCCAATCTCCGGCCAAAAAACCTTCAGCCACTGAAAAAGATCCCATGTTCGAAGAAATGATGGGATGGAAAAAAGAAGGCTACAGGCCAAACCAAACCAGAAAATGATAGACTGGAAAAACAACACATAAACAATTGGTTGCTCGACAAGAGCGACCAATTATTTTAATTAATTTCAACATACTGCGGATATCGGATAATATTAGAACCTGTTTCTAAGGTAAGAATCGAAAACTCTTTAACATCTGATTATATATTAACACCATTTCCTTTGTTTCTTCGTCGGGAAATATGCCTCTGTTCAAATCTTTCTCTCTGTCCTGGTTCTTCTCAAGGTTATCAGGAAGAGGCTTATATGGTTCAACGGGTAACACAAGTGAAAGCTGAATACGAACATCGTCAGTAAAAAGTAGTGTTTCAATTACATAATCGCCTCCGTGAACATCGTAACTGATTAATTGGCCTGCATTCTTTCCGTCAATATTAATGAATTTCATTAAACTGTCTTTGGAATAATTAGGTGGTAGGCGGCTCTCTGAAAAAGCATTTTTATAACTATCAAATCCTTTCTTGTAACATATATCGATTCCTCCAAGACAAATACCTTCTTCGCTCTCGTCTGGTAATTTGTTATAAGCAATGACATAGAGACAAAACGGCCGCCAATCGCAAGGCTCTCCTGTTTTCATCCAATCATTTGGATAATTAAACTCAAATTCAAATTCTTCGTTTTTATAAGTTTTCCAATTAATTGTTTCGATGCCTGAACAATCCTGCGAGCAATTACATTTATTTTCATTATTCTGTGGTTCGCAAACGCCATCACCGCAATTACTACAAACCCCGATATCGCCAGGCATATCTGGTAAGGCACAGTCCTCTCTGTCAGAACCGTACATAGGCTTTAAATTCAAACAGCAAATTGCAGGAAAACCTTGTCCATCAACCCTGACCCGCTCACCTTCGTTAGCGCAATTCGTAGTAACGTTGGATATGTTCACGTATTTTTCTCGAGACCATTGATTCTGATGAACTAGAATCCCACCAGCGGCAACCAAAGCCAACGCAACTACGACTAAAATAAATTTCCAGTTAGTTTTACCTTGAGTAATAAATGGCATATTATTCTAATTTACCAAAAAACCGCCCAGAAGGCGATTATTTGATATCTTAGATTTTGACAAGCATTGTCAGACCTTGCCCTAAATTCACTGAAGAGGTAACTAAACGGATTCGAACCTCTAATTAGAGATACTGTGTCCTTTTGCGGACCCTACTGATTGCAAGTCCTGATAAATCTTTTTTATCAACTCTTTTTGTTTTTGTGTATCAAAAATTTCACGGCGGATACGCGCTTTTTCTTTTCTGATATATATCTTTACGCTTTTTGGTAGTTTTTTATTTCCCATAACATCATTTTTCCAGTTTCTAAACCCAATATCTTTCAATGCTATTCTATTTTCAAGATAAAAACAAGGGAGAGTGGTTAAACCAGATTCTCGCCCAACCCAACCCTTTCTGATACAATACGCAAAAATGAATGCAAAGTATGTAAAATTATTTTTTGGGGCAATGTGTCTTGTTGTGTTGCCAATGCCAATTCTTGCCACTACAAGCGTTGTTATCAATGAAATAGCATGGATGGGCACAACCACATCGGCAAATGACGAATGGATAGAGCTTTATAATAATACCTCCTCCAATATTGATATTACGGGTTGGATATTAAAATCAACAGACAAAACCCCGCTCATCAAGCTTTCTGGAGTTATCCCGGCAAACGGATACTTCTTGCTCGAAAGAACAGATGACAATTCCGTTATTGGTATTGTCGCGGACCAAATATATACCGGATCCTTAAGTAATAATGGCGAGTATCTGCAATTACAGGACGCTTCGGAGGCAATTGTTGATGAGATCAATGGCTCTGGCGAGTGGCTTATGGGAGACAATTCTACAAAACAAACAATGGAGCGAAAAAGCCCGCTTATGGCAGGTTCCGATGGCGTTAATTGGCAAACCAGCCAAAGCCCTGGGGGCACGCCAAAAATACAAAACAGCAGCGGCGTGATCGAGAACTTACAAATCAAAACAGAATTAAGTATTAATCTCGATAACGAAGTGGTGGCGGGAAGTAATACAGAAAACGGTATTATAATCAACGAATTTTTACCGGCCCCCGATTCGTCTACTCAACAGGAAGAATGGATTGAACTTTTTAATCAAAATGTTTTTGACGCAAATGTGTCTGGCTGGCTGATCCAAGACATAGAGGGCAAAATTATCAAATACAAAATACCAACAGGAGCCATTATCCCAGCCCAAGAATTTCTGTTATTACCAAAATCACAAACAAAAATTACTCTTAACAACGATTCTGATGGGTTAATTTTGTTTTCTCCCAATAGCACAGCCGTTGATAAAGTTGAGTATTTATCGGCTCCCAAGGGAAAATCGTTCAATCGTTTTAGCGATGATTGGGCGTGGAGCCAAGATTTAACCCCTGGAAAAACTAATACCGACAGCGTGGTAAAAAACGACACGAACGAAAAATCGACGGTAAGAAATACGGACAATAACCAAGCTAGTCTCGCAACTGTTGGTTCTCTGTTTTTCAACAATGGGGGTATATTCTCTACTGCAATTATCGCCCTAATTATAGCGATTATCTCCAGCATTATAATACTAATCTTAAGCAGATCCGCGCCTCAAAAGGATTCTTGAATTAAATAATGCTTGTTTTATTCTTGTAATTGCAATAGAATAAGCCTGCAACATGTCTGGTCATTCGCATTTTAAAACAATTAAATACAAAAAAGAGATTGCCGACAATAAGCGCGGCAAGATTTTTTCTAAACTCTCCAAGGCCATATCTATCGCAGCAAAAGAAAGAGGGGGAGACCCCATAACTAATGCGGGATTGAGACTGGCTATTGAAAAAGCTAAGGAATGTAATATGCCCAAAGACAATATCGAAAGGGCAATCAAGAAAGGCACGGGAGAGTTGGCTGGAGAACAACTAGAAGCGATGACTTTTGAACTTTTCGGGCCAGGGGGGATTGCTGTCATTATTGAAGGTATAACCGATAACAAAAACCGGTCATTGGGAGAGATTAAACAGGTTATTAACCAGAATAATTCCAAATTAGCAAGCGAGGGCGCTGTAAGGTGGATGTTTGAAAAGAAAGGTTGTATTGTTTTAAGCGTCGAAGAACAAGAAAAAGATTTTCAAGATAAAGAAAAGTTGGAAATAGCAGCGATAGAATCTGGGGCTCAAGATTTTAAGCAGAACGATGATGAGTTTTATGTATATACAAATCCCGAGGAGTTAAACCAGGTAAAGAATAAACTCGAAAGCCAAGGAATAAAAACAAATTCCATGTCTCTCGATTGGGTAGCTAAAGAAGAAATCGACATAGACCCAGAAAAGAAAAACGCTTGCCAAAAGCTTTTTGAAGGTTTAGATGAACTAGATTCGGTCCAAGAGGTGTACTCCAATCTTAAAAATTAATTATGATTATTCTGGGAATCGATCCGGGACTAGCAAGTATCGGATATGGCGTAGTAAAGCACAATAAAGGCAACAATAAATTGCCTTTTAAATGTTTAGAGTGTGGGCTTATTACAACCACCCCAAAATTAGAGAGACCAGACAGATTAAAAAAAATAAATAACGACCTTAGCAGACTGATTAAAAGACACAAACCAAACGTTATGGCCATAGAAAATATTTATTTTTTCAAAAACTTAAAAACCGCTATACCGGTAAGCCAAGCAAGTGGCGTAATATTATTAACAGCGGCTAAAAATAAAATTCCTGTTTTCAGCTTCACACCTCTACAAGTCAAAATGACCATGACTGGATTCGGAAGGGCTGAAAAGAAAGAAATCCAAAAAAAAATAAAAAAACTGCTCAATCCCAGAAAAGAACAGCTTCGAACAGATGACGTTGCCGACGCCTTAGCCGTAGCTCTAACTTATGCAATAAAAGAAGCTTAAATTATTTTTGCAAACTTTCTCTTGCCAACTTGGACAATTTGTCCCCGCTTATTACGAGACTCGCCTCCGGCGGCTTTTTTTGTTTCAATTATTTCTTTCCAGTCTTTTTGTAAAACTCCGTCTATTTTTACCCCTCCTTGTAAAATCAATCTCTTCGCTTCTGATTTTGATGAGGCTAGTTTGATTTTTACCAATAAATCTAGGATTGAAAGTGTATTTTGGGCAATTCTAACTTCTGGCACTTTGAAAGGAACCTGCTTGTCTTCAAAAACCCTTTTAAACTCTTTTTCGGCCAAATTTGCCTCTTTGTCGCTATGACAAATTCGGACAATCTCTTTTGCCAATAAAACCTTTGCTTTTTTAGGGTTGGTTAGGATTTTTTCTATCTCTTCTTGAAAAATATCTGTTAAAAGCTCAAGGCCGCTTGCCAATAAAGAATCTGGCCAAGCCATAATTTTACCAAATATCTCTTCTGGGCCTTCAGACAAAGACACAAAGTTACCATCGGTTTTGCCCATTTTTTTGCCAGTAGAATCGGTTAGTAATTTTAAGGCCATTATAAATTTTTCCTTGTTTTTGATTTTTTTCATTAAATCTCTGCCGCGAAGCATATTAAAGGTTTGGTCGTTACCGCCAATCTCTAAATCCACGCTCATAACCAAGCCGTCATAAGCCTGAAAAACCGGATACACAAATTCATGCAATAAAATATCTCTGCCCTCACTTATTCTCTTTTGAAACATATCTCTTTCCAAGAGCCGAGCCACAGTAAACTGGGAAAATATTTTAAGCAAATCGTTTGGTTTTAATTTATTAATCCATTTTGCATTATGCAAAAATCTGACGTTGGGTTTTTTAAAATCTAGGACTTTACCAATTTGGATTTTATAATTTTTGGCATTTTCCAGTGCTTGTTTCCTAGTTAGAGGCTTTCTGGCCGCATATTTATCGGTAGGATCACCAATTGTCGCGGTGAAATCACCTATCAAAACAATAACCTCATGACCTAAATCCTGAAATTGGCGTAATTTTTTCAAAACAGATAAGTGGCCTAAGTGCAAATGACCAGTCGGGTCAATTCCATTGTAAAGCCGGATTTTCTTACTAGATCTCAAAACCGCCTCTAGAGCAGCGCTATTAGGGTAGATCTTTTCCACGCCCCTTGTTAAAATATTTTTAATTTTTCGGTCTTTGGAACTATTCATTTTTTAATCATAACAAACAAGAGCTTGGTTGCAAATCGGCTTTTAATCTAGTATTATTTTTATAATGCCAAGAAGGAGGTTTCATCGTCAAATATTTAAAAAGAGTACCAAGTTAGGTCTCTTTTTATCGGTTTTGGGCCTTGTGGGGCTTTGTTTTTTGTTTTTTGCTTTAATTGTTTTGTCTTTGTTTGTGTATTATGCAAAAGACTTGCCCAGACCTGAAAAATTCACCGAAAGACCATTTACCGAATCTACGAAAATTTACGACAAAACAGGAGAGGTATTATTATATGAAATGTATGGAGAAGAAAAAAGAGAAATCATCCCGATAGACAGAGTTCCCGAAAATGTTATTAAGGCAGTACTCGCGGCTGAAGATATTAATTTTTACAAACATGCTGGTGTGGATTTTAAAGGCGTTACGAGGGCGATTTTAACAAATTTGAGGCTATTGAGCCCAACCCAAGGAGCATCAACTATATCTCAACAACTTATTCGCTCTTCTTTGTTAACTAGAGAGAAAACAATCGGAAGAAAAATAAGAGAGCTGATACTAACCATAGAGCTAGAAAGACAATACTCAAAAGAAGAAATATTGGAATTCTATCTCAACCAGGTACCATTTGGATCAAATACTTACGGAGTCCAAGCGGCATCGTTAACTTATTTTAAAAAACCGGTATCCGAGGCGTCTCTCGAAGAGGCAGCGGTTTTGGCCGCCATTATTAAGGCTCCCAGCTTTCTATCTCCCTATGGCGAACACAAGGAAGAATTATTGCAAAGAAAAGACAGTATCTTGGATCGGATGAAGACAGCGCAATTTATCCTAGAGGAAGAATGGCAAAAAGCCAAAAACACTGAAATAGCTTTTGCAAAACCATCGCAACTTATTCAAGCGCCACATTTTGTGATGTATGTTAAAGAATATCTTGAGAATAAATATGGGGAACAATTTTTACAAGAAAAAGGGCTAAAAGTATATACCTCCCTGGATTGGGACCTACAGAAAGCGGCTGAGCAGGCTGTTAAAGAAGGAATTATAGCTAATAGAAGCTATTATCGAGCTTTTAATGCTAGTTTGGTCGCGATAGATCCTAAGACCGGAGAGATAATGGCGATGGTTGGGTCTGTTGATTACTTTGGTGAGTCATTGCCGAAAGGATGCTCTCCTGGAAAGAACTGTTTTTTTGAACCACATCCTAATGTGTCTATCCGTGTTCGTCAACCGGGATCATCTTTTAAGCCGATAGTTTACGCCGCTGCATTTGAAAAAGGATATAACGACGAAACGGTTGTAGTTGATGAGTTCACAAATTTTGGCACATTGTCTAATCCATATACGCCACAAAATTATGACGGTTTTTTTCGTGGGCCAGTAACTTTAAGACAAGCCCTAGCACAATCGCTTAATATTCCTTCAGTTAAGGTTTTAGCGAATTTGGCAGGCCTAGAATACAGCATCCAAATGGCCCAAAGACTTGGCATAACAAGTCTTACCGAACCATCAACATTTTACGGGCTACCACTTGTATTAGGGGGTGGAAGTGTGAAGCTTTTAGATATGGTCTCGGTTTATGGAGTATTCTCTACTGATGGCCTCAGGTTGCCACCAATGGCAGTGATAAAAATACTAGATTCAGATGATAATACAATAGAAGAGAATATTAACACTCCAAAAAGAGTTTTGGATTCAAAAATAACACGACTTATTACATCGATCTTATCAGATAACAATGCTAGAGCGCCTGTTTTTGGGTGGAGATCCCCAATGTATTTTGAAAATTACCAGGTCGCGGCAAAAACAGGAACAACTCAAGACTATAAAGACGGGTGGATAATCGGCTACACACCTTCTATAGTCGCCGGTGTTTGGGTTGGAAACAATGACAACACTCCAATGCTAAAAGAGCCAGGCATTATTGTTGCCGGGCCAATATGGAGAGCGTTTATAGAAAAGGCGATAATAAAAACTCTTTAGCCTATCCCAAATTAAGAGGCATTAAAATATAAATAAAACTCTGATCTCCTATTGGTTTTAAAACTCCTGGGCCCAAATCACCATTACGCTTAGTTAGCTCAAAAACAACCTCCGAACTCTTGATTTTTGAAAGCCCATCAAGTAAAAACCTGCAATTAAAAGAGGCCTCATCTCCCTTACCCTTTACTTGTCCGGGCAAAAAAGACGAATGTTCTCCCGATTCTTGGTTTTGGCTATAGATACTTAATCCGCCTCGCTTGTTGTCAATGCCCAACCTAACTTCCCCCGTTTTGCCGCAAAAAAACGAAGCAAGTTTAATTTGGTCCAAAAAACCACCCCTGTCCAACACAACTTGTGCCTCGCCAGAAGATGGAATAATTTCTTTATAATTAGGGTACTCTCCGTCGATAATTTTTGAGGTTAAATATATTGTTGATTGGTCAGCCCCGGAAGGCAAAGACTCTATAGATATTTGGTTTTGGTCAAGTGTAATTTTTAATTCTCCAACGCTATCCTTCCCCCCAAAAATACCAACAACCTCTTTCGCTGATCTTTGTGGCAAAATAAAAGAATGGCTACCAAGATCAATTCCACAAGAAACGCTTTTTTCTGCTAAGCGAAAGCTGTCTGTCGCAACGGTTTTTAGCGTCTTACCAAGAAAAGAAACTAAAACCCCTGATATTTCTGGCCTAATAGAAGACGTTGAGGCTAAATCACAAACAGAAGATATGGCGTCGCAAAAAACACTAGCGGAGATATTAACCGTCTCGCCATTTATTAAGTTGGGGATAATTGGAAAATCTTCGACCGGCAATCCTTTTATGTTTATTTCAAAATTTTCAGACTTAACAATCAAAAGTGTAGATTCAGATTCAATATTGATTGGTTTTTTGGGCAATGCTCCTACAACACCAAGAAAAGTTACCAAGGGAATAGCCACCTTCCCTTTTTTATCCACCCGAGAAAGAATTCGATATTTTATACCAATCTCCAAGTCTGTCGCGGAAAGAATTATTGTGTTGCTATCTGATTCAATTAAAACATTAGAAAGTATTGGCAATGATGTGTTTTTTCCGACAATTCTAGAAATGGCGTTGAGTCCTTCTTGTAATTTTTCTTTTAAAATAGTTATTTTCATTATTATAGTTGTTTGTGTGGATAATAATCTTTAATTATTATTAAGCTTTAAAAGTTGTTTTTTTTGATGTTTTTTGTTGTTTATTTTTTGTGGATAATAAATTTAATTTTAAATTATTTATTTTTCCACAAGTCAATAATTGGTTTTACACAGATTATAAATTAGATACGTTTTGCCTTATTAACTCAATTTCCTCTTTTAGGTCGTTGTTTATTAAAAATTCTTTATTAATTTTTTCGTAAGAATGTATCGCTGTTGTGTGATCCTTCCCCCCAAATTTTTGCCCAATAAAAGGGAAGGAACATTTTAAATCTTCTCGCAACAAAAACATCGCTACTTGTCTTGGTTTTACTATTTCTTTTTTACGAGATGTTGTGGAAAGTATTTTTTCTTTAATGTCGTAAAAATCAGCCACTGCCTGGATTATTTTTTTAGGGGTGGTGGTTCTTGTTGGGGCGATAAGGGTCTTTTTTAAAACAACCATTGCGTCGTCTGTCCCAAACGCGCTGTTAACTTTATAATGAACCAAAAGTCTATTAAGAGCGCCCTCTAATTCTCTGATGTTTTTTTGTATTTTTGTTGCCACTAAGGCGATGATTTCGTCTGGCAAGACAATATTTTTTTCTTGAGCTTTTTGTTTTAAAATAGCCATTCTTGTTTCAAGGTCTGGGTAGCTAATATCAGTAATCATACCCCCTTCAAACCTAGATCTTAATCTTTCGGTAAGAGACGAGATGGCTTTAGGAGGTCTGTCAGAAGATAATATTATTTGCTTGTTTTTTTCGTAAAGATGGTTAAATGTGTGAAAAAATTCTTCTTGCGTTCTTTCTTTTCCTGATAAAAACTGAACATCATCTATAATTAAGACGTCAACCGTCCTGTATTTCGACTTAATGTTATCCATAGTCTTGTTTCTCATAGAGGCTACAACCTCAGAGGTGAATTTTTCAGAAGAAACATACTTTATTTTTTTGTTGGGAAACTTTTGCGTAATCTCGTTGCCCGTCGCCTGCAAAAGATGTGTTTTTCCAAGCCCCACCCCCCCATATATAAAAAGAGGATTATACATACTACCCGGGCTTTCCGCCGTGGCTAAAGCTGCTGCGTGAGATAGTTCATTAAAAGATCCCACCACAAAACTTTCAAAGGTGTATCTAGGGTTGAGGTTTGTTTCTTTGTTTGTTTTTAACTCAAAAAAACCAGATTGTTCGCTGGTTTCAGGGGTTGAGTATTCTTTTTTTGCGACTTTTGGCTTAAAACTTCCCACAATGTATTTTACATCTCGGATTTCAGGATTGAGATCTCTCAATATTTTAAATATGGTTTTGTTGTATTTTTGCTCTAACCAACCCTTAACAAATAAACTTGGGACAGAAACCGTAACTTGTCCCTCTTCCAAGGAAATAATCGAGGTGCTTTTAAACCACGTATTGAAATTGGCAGGAGATATGTTTAGTTGTATTTGGGCCAAAACAGCTTGCCAAAGCTCTTCTTTGCTCATAAGGGTTAGATTTAAGATTTTTGATTATATCACAGGGCCATCAAAAAGAAAATTAAGTGCAAATTTAAGGTAAATTAAGGCAAAAGCTAATTTCACTGTTAAGAAACTGGGCAAAAGCTGTGTATATAAATAATTATTGGCGCGGGTTTGACTTGGGGTCATTTTTTTGTTATTCTAAAACAGAGTTGTCTAAGGTTTTAAGGGTGTTGTTTGAAATTTATAAGTATTACATAATCCACAAGTGTATTACGTAGGGTCTATGAGTATTACATATCAACCAAAGAAAAGAAAAAGAAAAAAAACACACGGCTTTAGAAAAAGGAAGTCGACTAAGGGAGGAAGAAAGGTTGTAGCTAGGCGTAGAAGAAAGGGAAGGCAGCGACTGGTTGCGTGATTTTGTTTTTACAACCCAATTAATGTTGTCAAAAATTAATCGGTTAAGGCGAAAGAGAGATTTTGGAATTGTTTTTAAGAAAGGAAAGAGAACTAAGGGAGATTGTTTGTTTCTTCAAGTTGCTGCCAATCGTCTTGGTTATAACCGCCAAGGCTTTGTTATAAGTAAGGATGTTTCAAAAAAAGCGGTTGTTCGCAATCGCTTAAGAAGGAGATTGAAAACGTTGGCGGAATTAAGTAGCGACAATGGTTTTGATATGGTTTTTGTGGCTCAATCAGGATTAGAGCGTAAAAGCTTTGCAGATTTAAAAAAAATCGTTGAGCAACTATTGAAAAAAGCAGTTTAAAACTAAAGGTAGATTATTATGGATGTATTAATAAATTTTTTTCACGTAGCACTTTATCAGCCATTATTTAATCTTTTGATTTTATTGTATCAATTTTTACCGGGTAAAGATTTTGGGATAGCCATCGTCGCTTTAACTATTTTGATCAAATTAGCGCTTTACCCATTGGGGTCGGAAGCTATTAAAATTCAAAAGGCAGTGCAGGATCTCCAGCCTAAGGTGAAAGAATTGCAAGAAAAATACAAAAACGATAAGCAAAAACAAGCGACGGAGGTAATGGATCTTTACAAACAAGCAAGGGTAAATCCTTTTTCCGGGTTAGTTCTTTCGTTGGTCCAGGTACCGATATTGATTGCTCTTTGGCGTATTTTTTGGAGAGGATTTCAGCCGGAACAGCTAAATGATATTTATTCCTTTTTGCCGGCCCCCGATTTTATTGACCCGATGTTTCTGGGCATATTAAACCTCGGAGAACCATCAGTCGCATTGGCATTGATGGCTGGTATAGGCCAATTTTTCCAGGCTAAAACAATGACCCCTGCCACAAAAAATACCGGCAGAAATAAAAAAGACGCCCAGGCACAAATGTCTTCAATGATGCAGAAACAAATGCTTTATTTTTTCCCTTTATTTACTGTTATGATACTTTGGAAGTTGCCGTCTGCTCTGGCATTATATTGGATAGTAACTTCTTTATTTTCTACTTTTCAACAAAAAAGTTTATTAAAAAATAATACAAAATGATAAACAGCAACGAATTAAAAATAATAAAAAACTTAATCCAAGAATTTTTCCAAAAAACAGGATTTGAAGTTGAACTTGGCTCTTTGGTGCTAGGCAGTACTTCTGCGCAAGACAAAAATGCTGTCCCGGCAGATGTTGTTTCGGTTGACGTCCATGCCCAGGAGCCACAGGTTTTGATTGGCGAGCGTGGCCAGGCGCTAATGGAGATCCAACACTTGATTAGGTGCGTGTTGAGAAAGAAAACGGATAAACAGTTTTTATTCGAATTAGACATCAATAGCTATAAAAAGAAAAAATCCGAGTACTTAAAAGAGCTAGCTCGGCTTTCAGCAGAAGAAGTTATTTTATCCAAAAAGGAAATAGTTTTACCACAGATGTCGGCTTACGAAAGAAGGGTTGTTCATATGGAATTATCCAATAACGAAAATATTATTACCGAAAGCATTGGAGAAAATCCGAACAGAAGAATAGCTATAAGGCTTAAGTCGGGCGCTTTAGCAGGTTAGCTTTCGGTTAATTCTTTATAAACCATTATAGTCCACCAAGGTAGTGCGCCTAAGTACGGGATTAGCTCGGCTAGCCCTGTTAGGCCGAATCTTTTTAATACATTTCGCTCTGCCGTTTTCCCAGCTCCCTTCGATTTTTTCGAGGGAGTTTTTCTTTCTGGCATTGCGCCAGACCTGAAAAACATCCAAGAGCCTATAAAAATCATACCTATTATATCGGTGATGCCAAAATCATCTAATCCTACGCACACTATAATCAAGCCGATCAAGTCAATAACTACTGCCACAGACATCATTACAAGCCCTTCTGGGCTTAAAAGGTTCATTGCTCCGCCACTCTCCTGGATTTCTTCTGTTTCTTGTGGTTCTTGCGATTCCTCGATTTCTTCTGGCATGGTCTTATTATTCGGTTAAATCTGCTTTTGCTCTTTTGATTTTCGCTAATTGCCCCGGGTCCGTAGTTATAATTTGGTCTTCAGTGTAAGATGCCATAACTTTTATGGCTACATGTTTTTGCCCGGCAAAGAATATGCCCTCTCCCACAGACGGTTCAAGCAGAATATATTTTTCTTCTTCTGTAAGGTTAAACGTTTGTTGAACAAGATTGATTGTGGCCGGAGATTGCTTCATCAAAATCTTCAATGCAGAGTTGGTAATGATAGGTTTTCCATATTCTGACTTCATAAAATCGCCAACGTCTTGAGTTATTGTTGTGACTCCTAGCCAGTACTTTCTAGACCTTTTTACTAATCCATACAAGAAAGATGCACCATCTTCTGTTTGCATAAGCCACCATGCTTCATCTATAATCAAAACCCTTTTTTTTAGTATAGATCTAACCTGATTCCAGATATACCTCATAATTATATACATCGCAATCGGCCTTAATTGTTCTTCCATGTCTCTTATGCCAAAAACGATCATATTGTTATCCATAGAAACATTAGAGTGCTGATTAAAGAACGATGAGTAAGTGCCTTGAGTAAACTTTCTTAGCTTTATAGTTAAGTTTTCTGCACCCTCCATTGTCGATAGAACATCTTCTAAGTCCGAAAGTAATGGAGGTGTAGCCGCAGAAAAATCACTATCTGGCGTGATGTCTTTGGCGGCATAAGTTTCAGTAAGGGCTCTGTCTATTATTGCATCTTCTTCGGGCGTTAATCCTCCTAGCATAATCCTTAATAATCCGACCAAATTCATTGTGTTAGACCTTAAGACGTCTTCCGGTCTTTCTCCTTCTCTTGGTGGGGGTAAGTCAAATGGGTTAATTCGGTCATTAGAAGATAGGGAAATGTTAAAGAAAGAACCTCCGACCGTATCAGCTAAGGCCTTGTATTCATTTTCGGGGTCAATAATAATAACATTAGCGCCAATCATTAGAGATCGTAAGGCATCCAACTTTACCAAATAGCTTTTTCCAGAGCCTGAAGTTCCGAAGATAACAGCGTTGGAGTTTTCCAGCGTAAATCTATCGAATAAAATTAAGGAATTATTATGCTGGTTGATTCCGTATAAAATACCGTCGTTCGAGCTCAAATCGAAAGATACAAACGGAAAAGCACTAGATACCGGAGCTGTATTCATTGAGGTGGTAATTTGCAAAGCGTCTATCCCGTAAGGAGAAGTTGAAATAAAGCCTTTTTTTTGCTGGAACGTTGCAGGTTTTGAATAAACCAATCTACCCTCTATCGCCGATCTTAAGAACACTTCGGTTTCGGTAAGTTGTTTTTCGCTGTCGGCATAAATTGTTATATATATACCCACCCTAAACATTCTTTCTTGCGCTGATATGAATTTTTCTCGCAATTCTTCTAAATTACGGAATGCCATTTCTGTTTGAGGGTCTCGAATTAAACCTTTTTCCTCTCTTTCTATTATATCGGCCTGCACTTCGGTAACTTTTTTCCTTAACTGCTTAAGAACCTGCGCCATATCTACTGGGTGAATAAAAATACCAATATCCATTGTTGTGTCTAAATTGATAATTGGCGAAAACCACCCAGTTGTTAAGGAGCTAGGATAAGAAAAGATAAAAAATGTTTTGGCTAATCTTTCTCCTATCTTTACATAATTAGGAGATACCTCGATCGAAGAAGGTGCTATAATGTCGCTAATTCCCACTGTTTCTGGTAGCGCAACCTCAGCGACTAATTGGTCTTCACCTCTTTTTTTAAAAAATGGTAGTTTCATTATTGGATTACACAATTAATTCCATTGGAAATTCCGGGTAAAATCCCACTTCTGCTTCTTTAGGATGATGTAAGCTCCAAAAAAGCTCGACGATTTCGGGCGTTGTCAGGGGGACAGATTGAAGTCCGCACCTTCTTAATCCTAGAGCCACATACTCCATCCTTTGCCATAGTTGCGTTTTGCATCTTTGGAAATTTTCTTCTGTCAAAGTTGGCAATTTAGCTTGCGCTAATAATCCTTTCTGGGAAGATTCAGGACCAATCATTTCCGAAATAGAATATGGTACAACCACAAAGAAACTTTTAGTTAGTATTTCTTTCTCTTCAACCAATTGTTTAATAAAATCTTTATACTCTTTCGTTTGTAATTTTAAAAGTTTATTTTTTTGTTTTTGTTCTAGTTCTTCCAACTTTTCTAAATAACCGGTGATATTTAATCTTCTTGATTGAACAACTATTTGACACGAAAAATCGAGCGCATTTAAAAAACTTTGGAATTGATACAGGATAGCGCTTTGTTCGTCAGTAGACTTCAACGCGAAGTTAACCGAAGACACCATTAAGATTCCTCGCAGAGCTTTATTTCGCAGAACGATAACACCTTCCTTGATTTGAGATATTTCTAAAAACTTTTGCGTAGTAAGTTCGGCCATAGTTGTTATTGGGTGTTTGTTTCTATTTGGGTTGAAAGCTTGTTAAGTCGGCTTTCTCCACCCATTTTAAGGGTTTTCTCTTTCTCTGCTTCTGCTGGTGAAGCGATTCTTTTCTGGATAACCTTGGGTGCCACAGCAGGTTTTCTCCACAGATAAACCTTGGAAGATATCAAGAAAAATATTAGATTCTTCAGAAAGACTGCCAGAGAGAATCCACCAATCTTAAGGAATGCGAACGCCAAACCAAAAACGATTGCCAAAACAGTAATAAATATAAATAAACCAAGGTTGGTTTTGGCCAGGCCGAAATAAGAAACCATTACGACAATACCAGCAGCAGCAAGATATAAAACCTGTCTAAATGTTAAAGATCCAGCTATTTTGGTTTCAGACTCAACAAATTGAGGGACATCAAATTGCATATGCTTTATTGCATTAGCAACAAACTTGCTTTATTGCGCTAATAACAAACTTATTCTATTTCATCAGGAACAAACTTGTTCTATAAGTTTATCACTTCTTAAATTATAACACAAAATACATTCAAAAAAGCCAGTTTTAAGTATGCCCCACTTGGTATTGACAAAAAAACCATAAGGTGCTATACTTAATATAGTACCTAATAGGTAAAATACACCGATAAGGAGAAAACAATGCCTACTCTAACTGTCTTTATGATTATCGCTATCATTATTGGTGCGATCATCGACCTTGTGCTGTTTCGAGCCGGTCATTATTGGGGCGGTGGTATCTTGACCGTTGTGTTGATCTCGGTTTTCTATGGATTCAGATCAATCGGCGAAGAAGAGAGATTTGTAACGGAGCTATTTGGAAAATTTTTCCGATCACTTCGTCCCGGGTTGCAATGGATCATTCCGGGCATAGAAACAATTCGGAATATTATTCCGATTTGGATCCAAGAGGTCAAACTTTTCGAAGGAGATACTTCGATTGAGGTAGATTTCAAAGATGGGAGCGCGACACCTCGCGGTGTGATAGCGCAAGTACGGGTCAAAAGTCCAGATGAAGCGTACGAAGACGCAACTGGCAACTCTTGGTCAGGCGCGTACAGAGCAACCTACTCTGTTGAGAATTGGATGAGTGTTGCTCGAAATCTTTTCGAAAACGCTATCCGAGCCTACCTCAACACACTGCACTTAGATGAAGGCTTAACAATGAAGGGTTCTGGGGTTGATTTGAAAAATCAGCTACCGCAAGGAGAGCTCGCGAAAATCATTGAGGCTCTCGATAAAATAGGTATTCACCTGGAACAAATCACTATTCGTGATTTTGACCTAAGCGAAGATCTATTAGAGGCACGAGCCCTCGTTCAGACTGCTTTGCGTAAAGCCGATGCCGCTGAACATGAAGCAGAAGCTATTACTAAGGGTGGAGTTGGGGCAATAATGCGAGCCCTGGAAAAAATCTCTGGCAAGTCGACAATCGATCTGCAAAAAGAGATTAACAAGGATCCAGCGCTTAAGCAGATGCTTTACAAGGCGGCTATCGATCTCACTCCGGCCCAGATAGCATATGCTGCAAATGCCGGCCAGAGAGTCGAATTCGCTGGTGGGCAAGGTGTAGATGCTACGCTTGCCCAGCTCATTTCCTTAGCTAAGGGAGGCAAATAATGACGGATGAAGAACAGTTTGGGGAGGACATTGTTGATGTCGGTGGACGCGTCAATAGAAGAAAGTCTCGTTACGGACGTATCCCTCGCAGAACAACCAGAAATGGTTCTGGCTGGAAAATGGGTGGTAATATTTTGATCGCGATAGGTAGCGGTTTACTGATCGCGATCATGGCAATTTGGTACATTATTTGGATGATAATCATCGGTTTCCTAGAAGCTGTTTTCCAGGTAGAGATCGATGAGAAACCCAAGAAAGGTACCAACAAAAAACGATCTAAGTTCAAATCGTCTAAACCTAAACCTCGAAGAAAAGAGGAGGAGGATGAAGACGAAGAGGAGGATGAAGATGAAGAAGGGTGAGAGGAATCTCGCCCTCTTTTTTATTCGTCAGAATCAAGCCTGTTTAATTCCGGAGGAATTGAGTTTACTTATTCAATATTTTCTCGGTAAGTGTCTTTTGTTGATTCTTGATCTCCTGCTTTTTGCGTTTCTGGCGCGCTAGAATCTTCTTGTTCTTCGGATAATTCATCGATTTCTCCTTCTGTTATTTCTTGATCTCTTTTCTTGTATAATTCTTCCAAAGAACTTCGAACCTTATCAAATATTACCTGATCGATTTCTGTATATATTTTTTCCGCTAAGCCATGCTCTAATCCTACTTTCTCAACAAGAGTGTCTGTTAATTGTTGAATAGGCAACTCGCCCAACAAAGATAGACCTATATAATAAGCAATATTTTCAATGATCTCTTCGCTTTCTATGTCGTTATCAATACAAATACCAGCGATGCTATTTTGAGTATCTTCCGAAGTGGCTAGGTCTATGATTTCTGATGGTATTATCTCTAGTATTTCAGGGTAATTTTCTTTTACTTTTTGAATATCAAATTCTTCGGGCATAGTTTTTTATTTTAAATTTATTATTTTATGGCTTTTTTTTCGTTTTTTTTGTTTTCTTCTTTTTGCTTAATTCTTTATATATTTCTTTTAAAGCCAATAAGATAGCGCCACTCATTCCTCTAGTTACCGCCATGGGAGCTCTCCATAATATTGTTCCAGCTCCCTTCTTAAATGCCTTTTTCGCACTATCTTTTCGTTTTTGAGGTAGTTTTTGCAAGAGCGCGGTGTATTGTTGGGCGTACTTAACTGCTTGTTTTTTGGTCATGCCTTGCGCCAGTCCCTTTTTATATGCTTGAAGCTTAATTTGACCTCTTAAAGCAGTATTTATACCTCTATTGAGACCAGTGGTCGCAGCGGTAGTTGCCCATGCTGCGCGCAATTTTCCGTAGCCTGTTTTTCTTGCGGCACGGTATACCATACCGGTGCTTTTCTGTTTCGAATGAGTCCAACCAGCCGCTGCCATTGTTCCAGACGTAAAGGCTTGTAATTTTGTTCTTCCGGCATTCATAGATTGTCTTTGAGCAAATGTGAATTGCCCTGCCCGATTCTTTGCGCCTTGCCTGACCCTGTTTCCTAAGTCGCCAATCTTTCCTTTGCTCCAGTTCCCAACCGCAGCGGCTCCCTTTCCCATACCTTTTACGACAGCGTTAGCGCCCATCGCCGACATGGAAATTCCCACAAAGAGTCCTATTACCAAGAAAATAACCACAGTGAAATAAGGGAGTAATTGACTCAAAAGCTGCGATACTGAAGAATTTAAATTCGGGGCTTGTATCGAGGCGGCATTAAAGTTCTGCGTTAGTACAGATAGGCTTGAAACGCCGAGATACATAAAAAACGCGATCGGTATTCCTACAAATGACCACTGGACTAGCTGTTTTTCCCACATTTTATACAGATTATTGGTTTGAGGTAGGATCGAAAAGACAAAAGCCAGAGGAGACAAGATGACAATTACCCAGATAGCTATAAACCTGACAAAAAGGATTCCTGCGAACAAGAATAAGATCGTCGCCACGGTAATATTTACAAATACTATTACAGATCCCATGCCCAATAGCGTCATTTGGCTTGGTAGGTCAGACCATATTTTCGAGAAGTTTTTTACTATCGCATCCCAAAATACAGATAACTGAGCCCCGATCTGGCTAAATCCGCCCTGTAAAGGGGTTAAGAAATAATTCATTAAAATATTGGCCGCATCAACAACTAAACCTATGAAAACTGGAGCGAAATTGACTAAGAGAGCCACAATGATTAGTTGCGGAAATAATTTTTCAGCTTTGCCTCCGCCAGCTCTAAGGGCTATTGAGAGCGCTATATATATTAGTATCAACACCAATAACATGTTAACAAATTGCTGGATAGTATCTAAACCAAGCCCAATTACGGGGTTGCAAGTATCTGCGGATCCGGTAGGCTGGTAATTGTTGATTGCTAGACAGGGCTTGGTATAGCTTAAAGAAATAAAGTTTGGGCTGATTATCCATTCTAAAAGACCACTTGCCACAGACACAAAAAACCCAGTAATCAAAATAAAGAGCAGATAGATAGCCGCAATTATAAGGGTTGGGATAGCCGTGAATACGGCGATAAGACGCTCTATCATCGGTTTTTTAAATATTCAATATTACAATACTTTACCTTCAAAAACTTGTATTGTGGTAACGCAGGGCACGCATTTATCAGTGAATCCGCCCCAGTGCCACCACAAAAGACCGTGTTTTGAGTCACAGCGACCGCCTACCTGTTGATCGACGTCAAAATCACATTTATTGATTGCTATATTTCCAATATCGGGATTATCGCCTTTAAGAATCGAGCAATTATTCTCGGCATCCATTAAAATCGCGAATACTGAATTGTCGGGATCGATTCGAGTTGATCGTATACCATAACCGTTTCCTGTCCCCGGAGCTACGTTCTCTAAGCGAGGGTCGATGGGCAAATTGGGATCACTGGAATAAAGAGAATAAACGTCTGTATCTTTAGGGTCTGCTGGCGGTGCTAAGTTAGGTGGGAAATTAGCACTAGCTGGATATTTAGGTTCCCCCGTTGTCGTGTCTATTGCCCCAGCATCATACAGAGACTGTGGACACATTCCGGTTCTGTCGTAATCAGCGCACATATGTAATGTTAATCCTTGGGCTGTTGAGGATGGTTTTATTTCTGGTCTTTTAAAAATTGTTATTGATCTGGCGCGATTCTTGGAAAAGTTATTGTTTGGAATTCCCACCCCCGCCTCAAAGTCCTTTATTGGATTCACATATGTCCCTCCGGTGCTATAAGGAGTATCGCCAATCATCATTCTTCCATTTTCAAACGTGACCTCGGTGTAAATTTGTCCACCGTAATCGTTAATATTCGGATATTCTAAACATTTACCTCTTAAATCATCTTTCTCGTGTAAAATCAAGCCGTATTCGTAGGACGGTTTTTTTACATACTCGTATTCGTCGGTACTACCAGCTTTAAGTTGAGCAGAAAATCTTATAGATGGGACAACAAACATTGTATTCTTTTCTTCGACTGCAAAGTTTTGGAAATTACCAGAAAAATTGACCTTTGGACAGGTATGATCATTATTGTCCGGATCAACAAATATGCTTTGCATTAATTTAACAATCTCGATTTGCTCTTCCCCTGCTTTAGAAATGTAAGCAGACAGAATAGTGCCAATACTGTCATCGGCTATAAGATTTTCACTGACAGCCTTGCTTGTAACTGAATTACCGCTGTATTCGTAATTGCAGACGTAAACGCCGGGTGGGATTACTTGTTCTAAGATTGCCGCGCTTGGCAATGAAAGGATAGTTAGTTGTGGATTTATAGTATTAAATATAACATAGGAGCACACCAAGATTGCAGTTCCTAATAGAGCCGCGCTAATACCTTGCTTGGCATCGGCGAGTCCGGACACGTTTCCGGTCGAAGCCAACGACATATATCTTGTTCCGTAATAAACAAAAACGGCCAGGATTACTAATCCGATAAGAAAAACTGCAAATAGGAAAATATATCTAAAGTATTGAGAGAGGCCAGTAGCAACCGTTTCTGGCGTTGTTGTCGCAGGTTGTCCTGGGATTTGAGGGTAAATAATTTCCAATGGCCTGGCACACCTCCACTCTGTTTCGGGTGGTGATCCCAATTCTTGTTCTACGCACTTTTGTCCGGGGAGACAAGCGGGGTCGCTAGGATTATCGGGGCCACATTTTTTAGCTAATGCCGCTACTGCATAATCGCTAAAAGAAAAAGACAAAAACAAAATTGCGATCACAAGAAAGACGGTTTTATTAATTTTATCTTTTTCCTGCTTCATTGATGTTATGTTATTGTAATACATCCCTTATCTTTTTAGAAGCATCGTTAAGTTTTTGGCTGAGCTCTTGTATGCCATCAGAACCAGTAAGGTCGGTTTGCATGTCGCCAGGAGCTGCGCCGCAAGCGTTCCCAGTCGGCGGTTGGCTAACACAGGCAGTTGCATTTGGTAAAGGACTCCCGAAATTAATTTGTGGAGAAGGATATTGGAATCCGGGGAGCTCAATTGGTACACTTTTTTCATATTTAAGACCAGAGAGAGGAACGGTTGGTAGTTCATAACTTAATCCTTTACAGTCCGAGCATAGAGGATTGTTTATCGTTGAAAGATCTAAGTTTTTTAACTCATCTGGCCAGGGAATAGAAATTTTTTCCAGATTCAACCCCGGTGGTAAATAATCTTCCAATTCTATCGTGTTAATATATAGGTCGCCAAGAATATCTTTTAGGTCAATAGTTAAAGGCGGTAGTCCTTGACAAGAAAGCCCATCAGCTACTGGGAATACTCCCGGTATCGGAGCTGAGGGTAGGCTTGTTGATGGTGGAGCATTGCTTTGGATCCAATTGTAAATTTCTTTTTTAATTTCTGTTGCGATATCGTTAAGCTTGCTTTCGATAGCGCCCGTTAATTGGTTTTCTATCTCATTTTTGAACATATTAAGAACGCCTTGGATTTCAGTTTGGATAGTGCCATTAACAACTTCTTGAATTTCTCCAGCCTGTTCAGTTATTTTCTGAATAGAACCATTGATGTCTTTGCAGAATTTTTTAGCATCCGCGCAGCCAGGAATTTCAGGGATATCTGGGAATGCAGGCCAAGAAAAAATATAGTCAGGGAAGTCGAATGCGATAGGTATGCCATCTATATTCCAAAATTCTGGGAGGCATGCGAGACCAGGGTTTGGCGGAAGGTTAAAATCAAATAATCCAGATAGCAAACTTGTGAAATCAATATCAAGTCCCTCAAAGCCAAACGTCAGTTTCGGTTTGGGGAGAGAAATATCGGGAGTCTGGAATTCTGGAGAAACCAGAGAATTTAAATTAATCAGCTGTGAAAAGTCAAAATCAAATGGCTGAAATTCCATAGGGCTTATACTTATCTCTATGCCCTTGCCGATATCGTTAGGAATGCCAGGTACGTTAAAGCTCTCAAGCTTAATCGATGGAACGTCTATTTGAGGTATTGTTAACGTTGGTGCTTCAAAGTTTAAATTGGGGAATTTGAATTGGCAATCATCCAGATTGCATAGTTCAATATCTTCAAATATCAAATCCTCAAAAATTAGACTAGGTAATTTTATTCTGAAGAACGGACCCAATTTAAAAGTTGGTAGCTTGATATCGGGAATAATTATCGAGTACTTAGATAATGGTATTTTAGGTATTGAAGGAGCTCCAATAGAGGGGCAACCGGAAATCGATTTGCTTGGCAGGTCGTTCATTTGTTGCCCTGATAATAATTGAGATTGAGCAAATAACTCAAGAACTTCTGGACTAGCAATTTGATGGGGAGGGATATAGTCTGGAAGATTGTAAAATATTGGTAAGATCTTACATTGATCGGGGAATTCTATAGCTTGTTTCTGGGGATGTAGCTCGCGAAGTTTATTGCAAGAATCAATAAGGGTTGGTAGAGGGTCTAGTTTATCACGACATTGGTCTTGGGGTTCGTCGTCTATTGTGATTCCGTATTTTTGCTCGAGATAGTCATATATTTTATCTTTTGTTCCAGGGTCAAATGTTTTTGGATCGTTCGTTGCAGGGTTTCCGTCGATATCTTCCCACCCCTGCGTTCCTGATGGATCGGCAAATCCTTCAAAAAATTTAAAACAATGTTCTTCTGTTATACTGCCAAACTCGGCCGGTTGTTTGTTAACCCAATATTCACAGGCAGGATAAACTGGCGGTGGACCGCTTGGTGGGTTGGATGGATGATAGTTCGCATACTGTTCGTTACACTCCTGTATTAATTTATTAGCAACATTAAATGGGTCGAAACAAGTAGTTAAAGACTGATTGAATTTATCGGGGTATTGCATTTTTTGGCTATCCGGTAAATCTCCATCTCCCCATACCGCATCCATACATATGCCCGATAACCAAGAGAAAGTTTCCAAAAACCATTCGAATTCTCGATACTTTTCACTGCCCGGTTGAAGGTCTGATGGGTATTGATAGCTAGCAGTCGTATTATAGGTTGGGCAGGATAATTTCATCGTCGGTGTTTTTGGCAGAGAGGGTTGTGGAGTTTGGAAGGAAATTTCTTGTTTTTTGGTTGGACAGTCAATTTTGATTTCCGGCACAGATATCGAAAAAGATGGCATTTTTAGTCCCGGAAGTTCGGGTATGTCAATTGACTCTGGAAGATTTAATTTAACATTGGTTATTTCTATCTTGCCAAGCTCCCAATCCTCAATCTCAATTCCAGCATGGAAATTAATAACGGTTGGTTTTACCTCGCCAAGTTCGAAGGTAAGAGCTGGTAAACACATATACTCACTTAAAGAGAAACTATCTCCTGGGCCGCAATGAGGGGTACAAGCATTGGTCGAGCACTGTTTTGGTCTTTCTAGATTAGCCTCCGCTTTTGTTATGACCTTAGAAAGGGCGCCGTCTGCGTAATCGGCAGAAGTTCCAAGGATGATATTAATTGCATCTCTTAGGTCTTGAGCGTCGTCAATGCCCGCACTTGGATCTTTTCTTAATGTTTCAAGTTGTCTTTCTAGTCCCGCCTCTTTTTCTTTAATTAGAAGTTTTCGCAAGTAAGATAAATCCAATGCCAAATTACGAGATTTTCGCTGTAAACTGCGGATCGTAGGTTCTGTTTCTTCTCCTGGAGATACCAAAGAACAAGGTTTACCGATAGCCCCAATCGTTACACAGCCAGACGGTTGTCCATTTGTTATAATTTGTTTGCATTGGGATTGTGAGAATTCGCAGCTACATTCATTAACAAGATCTATCATGTCTTGATTTGGACTGATTAATTCTTGGCTAGTATTAGCTATCGCGTCCGATAAATACATTAATCTGCTTGGAAAATTTGGCAGAAAAAGAGATGGTATTTGAGCCGCACTTTTGGTTGCAACTAACAAGATCGCAATCGTGGCTAAGATTAATGCGAAAAGAGGGATGGTCAGGCCGCTAGTTTTTTTAAATACATTATAAATACTTTTTTTATTCATAAATAATATTTTATCAACAACTCAAAGTGGGGTTATTAAAATATTTCCGCTAAGATTTTTTAGAACGTATCGCATTCATTTACTCTTCTCCAGTATCGCTGATTGCTTCGCGCGGTCCTTTCTGTTCTACATACTTTACCATTACAGCCGGGAAGGCCACCACCGCCTCCGCCTCCTTCTTGCCACGTCCAAAATCTTCTTGAGGCATCACCGCTTTCATAAATAACAACATGCATAGGGTCTCCTTCAGAACCAGAGCCATTCGTAACTAAATCTCCTGGTAATATATCTTGCGCTGATATTTCGTAGAAATATGACCTATTGGCTATTATTGCTGCTACATGATGACACCATCCTGCGCTCGGGTCAGTTGGTGCTAGCGGGAGAATACCAAGATCTCTATAAACGCGACTAGCGAAACCAGAACAATCTAGGCATTGTACTCCTTCTGGTCCTTTATTTTCCGCAGCCGTGTAACAATGGCCCCTACTTCGAGTTCGGCATTCAGCAGGATATGTTGACTTATTCCATCCTTGACTATAAAGTATTCCGTCATATTTTGATGCTTGCGTAATGATTCTTTGGTTGCATGCGCCATCAGTCGCTACTGGTGGACCAACGTATGGGGTGTAATAGGTTGCGGCATATTGTCCACCCCCGCCTCCACCTCCACCGCTAGAATATGATAGTCTTGCGTTTTCTGCTGCTGCCCTATCGCCAGTACAGCAAAAGAAACTTCGCAGATCGCATCCAGCAATTTCATTGCCATCAGGTCCTATATTGCCGGTAGCCAAGCCGCAATTTACCATTGCCCAGGTTGGATTGACAATATCTTCATTTCTACAAAATCCCATAACCCATTTGACTCCCTCTACTAAGTCTATTGGGATTTGTTGCGGAGTTTCAACAACGTAGGGCGTATTGGAAAAGCCTTGCCTTAGCCCTTCGATAGCTTCAAGAATTGTATTTTCAGTTCTCTTAATGTCTTTAATGGTTTTTTCCATTGACTTTATGTCTGGGGGATCTCCTGGTTCAGAAGATTCAGCCAATCTTCCCAAAGGGCATGGTGAGCCATAGTTTGGGGCATCAAAATTTTTAGCCTCACAACTACCAGGAGATGGCTTGAGACAAGGGGTCATGCACATCTGTCCAACGCAAAATCCCAAACCGGGAGGACAGGGGACGCCGGGAGGTATATAACAAGGATTAGGAAAGCACTTACAATTAGCAGCATTCTTGCCAGTCTGTGGTGATTTGCAACTGTCTTCGTTGCACTCCGATATTCTATCGGCCATATCTCTCATCTCGATTGTTAGTTCGTCGATTAACTCCGTAAGCCCTGTTAAGTTTTCATTCGATATCACAGAAGCAGATCCAACAACGTCTATTATTTCGCCAATAGGCACCACGCCGGGACAGCTCAATGGTTCAGGCTCTTCTGTTGCGGATGGCGGTAAGTCAAACCCAGTTCCACCCGATATAGGTACGGAAAGTTCGTCTTGCTTTATCGGTATATCCATCATTGTGCCGCCAACGGTGCAATAAAATGTAAATGGGTCGCCTTTAGAAGGCATATAGCTCTGGACGACCTCTGTTTTAATTCCTTGATCTTCGTAGTAGCGTACGGATTGTAAATATTCACCCTGTGTTATTAAAAACCCAGTCTCTAAGCACTCAGAAAATTTTTCTTGGACATCAAGATTGTTAAAAAATTTATCTTGTTCTTCTAGGAATTCTTTAAGGCTATTTATTGGCTCATCAGGATTATCCTTTATTTTGTCATTGAATTCTTTAAGGCTATTTATTGGCTCGTCAGGATTTTCTATTAGCTTGCTATTGATGTCTAGGACGTCTTCTATTTTGTCTCTATTTTTTTCACAAGGATCTCCGGTACAGCCAACATCAATGGTAAAGTTTTTAGGCTTGGTACAGATCGGAGACATCTCACTACAGCTACAACTCTCGGCTAATGTTTTAAGGTATTTATTTAAATCAGAGATTCTTTTAATAGAAATTCCATCTCTTGTGGTAATTTCGCTTGTAATAAATTTTTCAAATTCGTCTAATATTCCCGTTTCATCTATGTTGGTCATTGCTTCTATCGCGCTCGTTTTCCAGACCCCATTTTTTATCATTTGTCCAATCGGAATCTCATAATAGATTATAGACGCTTCGTCTGTGGTGAATGTTGCAGGAGTTCCTCCTCCCAAATTCAGATTGCTAAAAATTGGAAGGTTTAAAATAGCCAATTGAGGATTAATGGTAGTTAAGATGATGTAAGATGACAAAAGGATTACTATTCCCAAAAAGACAGAGCCGAGTTGCTCTCTTGCCGTTTTTAATTTTGCCACATTTGCCCCCGAGGCTAAATAAGAAAGGCCTCCCCTTATCAGGGCGTATAATAAAATAACACCAGCAAACCCAACAACGAAATTAAAAATATATCTAATGTATTCTGGAAGCCCTACGGTAACTTTGGTTGGTCCTGCTATTCCGCCAATGTCCGGGTAGTCAACTTCTAGCTCTCTATCGTTCTGTGCCCAAGCAAAAGAAAAGAATACAGGAACAATAACTACGGCGAGCAGCATTGCTAGAACTATTTTTTTATTAGCCATTGATATATTTTATAGCAACGAATTATAAAATACTAGAGAAGTTTTCTGTCAACTGGATCCACTCTTCTATAGTTATGGTTCCCGCTCTTCTTGTTGGGTCTATCCCTTGTTTTATTAATAAGTTTTTTGTCACTTCCTTTTTTAATTTTAACACATTTGAAAAATTATTAAGAAGCTGTTTCCTTGGCTGGGAGAATCCTGCCTTCAGTATTTTGAAAAATGCATTAGTGTTTATTAGTTTTTTATCAGCGTTAATTAGTGGAGTAATTTGGAGGATCGCGGAATCAACTCTTGGTTTTGGCCAGAAAGATTCTTTAGAGACGAACGATACAATCTTAGGGCGCGCATATATATGCACAGATACTGCCAGTAGGTTTGTTTTTGGCGGCTTGGCTACGATTTTTTGCGCAACCTCTTTTTGAACCATTAAAACCATTGTTTTTGGCGGCCTACTTGACTCTAGGGACTTCCTGATTACAGGAGTTGTTATATAGTAGGGTAAATTGGCAATCAGCTTGTAGCTAATGGTCGGTAGTTCGTCGTCGCGGATTCTCAAAGTATCGCCATGAACTACCTTAACATTTTTAAATTTCTCTAACTCTTTTTGTAAAATTGCTACCATCCTAGCGTCTTTTTCTATAGTAATTACTCTTTTAGCTTTCTTGGCTAGCTCTTTGGTTAGAATGCCTGTGCCAGCACCTATTTCTAGCACGATGTCATTTGGTCCTAGGTCGGCAGTTTGTATTATGTTTTCGATGACAGCTTCGCTAATCAGAAAATTCTGCCCCAACCCTTTAGATGGTCTTATTCTAGACTCTTTTAACAGTTTTTCGGTTTCCCTTAATATGGATGATGTCATTACTTAATATATCTTAACAGAAAATCATGCAAAATAAGACCACAATCGCTTTCCACTATCGGAGTTGACCCCGTTAGAAGCCCGCGATGGCCATCGATTTTACAGAGAGCTATGAGACGGAGTCGCCTCACGGCTTCTATGCTTAGTAAGCAAATTTTCACAGATGGTTTCTAACGGGGTTGACTTAATGCCTGGTAGTGATAAACTAATAAACATAGTTTGCCGGTGGTGCGTCGTGCCACTTAGGCTAGTCGGGAAAGATTTTTTTGAAAGATTTTTAAGAAATATTCCTAGACAACAAATCTCTTTTGAGGCTTTAGCCTCTTTAATGAGAAAAACAATCAGTTTGCTTAAGAGAAAAGGATCTGCCAAAGACCCTTTTTCCCATTTATGGCTGGTGGTAGTAATTTTGCTTTTATTCGCTACTGTTTTCAATGTTTTTTCTGCGCGGAAAACAAGCGCCTTATTGGTCAAGGATAATTTACAAGCATCGTTATTAAACGTTGATTTGTTAAATATATTATTGGATGAAGATATAAAAAGTTCGGTTAATAAAACCGATCTTTTTGTTGGTCTGGCGACGACCGATGCAGTTAAAGAAACTCCAGATACGCTATTTGTGCAAAATAACAGCTTGGTGGCTTTTACTCCTCCGGTAATGACAACGGGCCAGACGCTTGGTGCGATAATCGGAGAAGAAGAAGATTTTTCGAGCGACAGAGCAGAAATTGTTGAGTATATTGTTGAAGATGGAGATAGCTTGAATAGTATAGCCGAAAAGTTCGATATCACTTTAGAAACATTGCTTTGGGCTAATGAGCTAGGCAGGGGCGCAAAGATAAAGCCGGGCCAGTCATTGATCATCTTGCCTATTTCTGGCGTGGCACATTATGTTAAAAAGGGCGATACTTTGGCCGCTATTGCTAAAACCTATAAAGTAGAGACGAATGATATTATTGCTTTTAACGAGTTAGCCGAAGAAGAAGATATTTATATAGGAGACATCTTGGTTGTGCCGGGCGGAAAAATGCCGTCACAATCAGTAGCTGCCAAGCCAATAGTTCCATCGAATCAAATACCGGTCGGTTCAAGCTATTTTATATGTCCTGTTGTTGGGTCTTGCTCTTTAACTCAAGGTTTACACTGGCACAACGCCGTTGATTTTGCCAGTAAATGCAATAGTCCAATCTATGCAGCGGCCGGAGGACAAGTACAAAGAGTAAGATATGGCTGGAACGGTGGAGCAGGAAATTACATTATGATTTTACATCCCAATGGACTAGTTACTTTTTATGGTCACTTAGCTACAAGCATGGTGGGTCCGGGCGAGCAAGTTTCGCAAGGTCAGGTTATAGCCTTAACGGGCGGTAAGCCAGGAATGAGTGGTGCAGGAATTTCAACTGGTTGTCACTTGCACTTTGAAGTGAGAGGAGGGACAAACCCATTCGCTAGGTAATGGGATTTAGGACTTAAGATATAGGAAATAGGAAATAGAATCTGGAAAATAGGAAGTAAAAAGTAAAAATCCCTGCGAGGGATTTTTTGTTTACACCTCTTTTGTTCTATATATTAAGGCTTCACCTATGTGTTCGTAGGATATTTTTTCGGTTACCTCTAGATCGGCAATGGTTCTAGCAATTTTAAGTATTCTATGGTATCCCCTTGCCGACAACTTACCAGAATCAACGTATTTCCTTAAAAGATTTTGAGACTTACTATCAATTTCGCAAAACTTTTTTATGTGTTGCATTGTCATTTCAGCATTCGTTGAGTCTTTGCCGAATCTTTGTTGTTGTATGACTCGTGCGTTTTTGATTTTTTGTTTAATTTCATTCCAGGGATGATTTTGTTCAGGCGCTACTAACTTTTCGTATTTAATCTGGGGAACCTCAACCACAAGATCTATCCTATCCATCAAAGGACCAGACAGTTTTCTTCTGTAGGATTGTATTTGAGAACTATTGCACACGCATTCCCTGTCTGGGTTATTAAAATGGCCGCAAGGACAAGGATTTGCTGCCGATACCAAGGTGAATCTGGCAGGCAATGTTAAAGAGTGCTTTGCGCGCAAAATAGTAATTCTTCCCTCTTCTATTGGTTGCCGTAAACTTTCTAACGCATCGCGGTGAAATTCTGGAAATTCATCCAGAAAAAGCACGCCTTTATGGGCTAAAGTTATTTCTCCAGGCCTTGGCGGATTGCCGCCTCCGATAAGAGCCGTTTCGGACGTCGTATGGTGAGGGCTTCTAAACGGCCTTAATCCGATAATTGGTTGTTCTTTTGGTAATATACCGGCAACGCTGTAAATTTTCGTTACCTCCAAAGCCTCTTTAAATGTGAGGGGTGGCATTAAATAAGGCAGTGCTTTGGCCAGTAATGTCTTACCGGATCCTGGCGGGCCAATCATTAATAAATTATGACTGCCTCCGGCCACTATCTCCAATGCTCTTTTTGCATATTCCTGTCCTTTTATGAAGTTGATTTCGGAAGAGAAATTATCTTTTGGCGCATAATTTGAAAAATCTGCGACAGTAGGTGCGATTTCTTTCCTCCCTTCTATGTGCGCTAGAACCTCGCTTAACGTTTCGGCTCCAATAATCTTTATTCCGTTAGGAACAAACTTGTTTATTTTTTGATCTGGTTTATCACTTAGTATGATAGCAGCCTCTGCGGCATTATCCTTCGGAAGAATTATTTCGGAGAATTTACCTTGTGCCATCAAGGCAACAGACAAGGCGCCTTTTATCGGCCTTAGTTTTCCGTCTAACGATAATTCACCCATGAATATTCTTTGTTCTGGGTTAAAATTAGTTTGTTTTGACGCAAGTAAAAATCCTAAAGCAATAGGTAGGTCGTATAAGCTCCCTTCTTTTTTTAGGTCGGCTGGAGCCAGATTTACTAAAACGCGCAGAGGTTTTTGTTGTGGGGAAGAAAGCTTAATGCTTTTTATCGCAGACCCCACTCTTTCTCTTGCTTCTTCTACGCTTTTATCTGGTAATCCGACTATATTAAAATAGCGGAGGCCATAACTGCAATCAACCTCCACCTCTATAATTTGGGCATCCAGCCCGCAGATAGCTGCCGAGAAAACCTTAGACGGCATATTTTTTAAAACTTAATTTAGGCATAGAAAATTACTTTTTAGAATCGCACTGATTACAAGTTTGGGCAGAAGGATGAGCTTCTAGTCTTTCTACGGGAATTTCTTTTTCGCATTTTATGCAATAGCCGTATTTCTCTTCTTTTATATTATTTAATGCCGTATTTACTGCATTTAATCTTTTCTCCAGCGAGAATTCAATTGGTAAGAGGTTTTCGTACTCTTCTACCTCGTCGGAAGAATCTTCCAGGTCAGAGCTATTAAATTGAGGAAATTTAGTATCCCAGTCGCCCGTTAATTTTTTGTCTTTCGTAGCGAAACTCTTCAAAGAATTCTCGATATCACTTTTTTCTTGTTCTAATTTTTCTTTTTGTCGTTGGATAAACTTTTTATCTTTGATCATTATTTTATTTCGTCTAATATTTTTTTTATACTTTCTAAGGAGGTGGTTAAAACGAAACTGTTTCCTTTTATAGCGTAGCAATCGCCAAAATCCTCTTTGCTGAAAGTCTGGCAACGTATGTTTATGTTTCCATACGGCACTCTGGTGAAGAAATCATTTATGGCTGGTTCTGTTTTTCCAAAAAATACAAAAAGAGTTTGGAGATTTTGATCCATTTTGTCTTCCCAAAGCCGAAGCATAGTTACTGTTTCGCCAACAACATCAACGCCTTCTTGGGTTGTAATTTGGCTTATTATGCCCCATCTTCGTCCTTCTTTCTGTGGGTAGATAAGAAGATTAAAGTCTTTGTTGATTTTAGAATAAAAACCATCTGGCACAGTTGCCTTAAAAAGATTGAAAAAATCCTCAAAACCAAGCACTTCCTTTTTATCGAGGCTCTTTATTACTATCCTGGTAGGCTTATTTTGTTCTAGTTCTTCGCCATTTTCCTCTAAAAATCTTGCCAGCTCCTTTAATGGATCTCCTTTTTCCGGAACAACAATTTCCTTTCTGGTTGCAATACTAATTAAATCTGGCGGAACGCGAATTTCAGGAATCACGATGGGTGGCGGAACGCATCTTTCTGGAGAGAATTCAGATTGCGGTATCTGGACTTTTTCGTTTTCACACCAGGTTGTTTTGATTTGCGCTTTTCGGATAAAGAATGTCCAGTAAATTAACCAAAACACACCAGCGAAGATGGCGACAACTATCATTGTTGCTAAAATTCTTGACCAGAATTTACCAAAAGCAGAGGGCCGAGGCGCTATAGATGTAATAATTTCAGGTGTTTCTGGTTGAGGCTTGATAGGAATATTTTCTTTATTAATTCTTCCAATGGTCGATTTTTTCGATTCACTTCCTTGAATCCTTTCTAAAAATTCTTTTCTTTCTATTTCTTCTTGTTGTTGGATTTCATCAAGTCGCTTTTTAATCTCGCTTTCTTTTTGAGGATCTCTGGTTTGCGTTTCAAATGCTTTAGCCTCTTCTTTCATCCAGAATTTCTGCGGTTTAATGGGTATTGGTTGGGGTGGTACTTGATGCGTGGTTATCTCTTCCTGATCTAGTGCCGGTTCTGGTTGGGATTGGATGGTTGTTGTCTGCCCAGACTCTTGCTCGTGGGCTGATTCAACGGTTATATTTACCTGTGTTTGCGCTACCTCTCCTTCGTTTCTTGTCTGTTGTTTTTCTTTTTCTGTTTCTGCCTTAAGACGTTCGATCTCTTTTAGCACTTCCATTTGTCTATTTATTGTCTCGTCTAGATGTTGTTTCTCTTGATGGTTGTCCAGTTGCGTTTTTTCTGGCGCGGCTGTCTTTTGAGAAATAGTCGAGTCGGCAAGGTTTTCTTCCTTGTTCTGGGGTTCTGGTTTTACGGGTTTGTTTTCGGAAATTTTAACATCTGCCCTTTCTCTTTTTTGTAAGGGAGGTGTTGTTTTTGTAGGTATTGTAGCTTTCTCTTCCTCTTCCAATCGGTTAGATAAATTAGTTATTTGTTCTGGGTGTAGTTTTAATAATAATTCCTTTTCTCTTAAGAGAATTTTTTGATACTCATTTTCTATTCTTTTTAGGTCGTCCTTTACTTTTCCGATTTCTGCCTCCCATTCCCACCTCTCTTTTTCCACTCCCCTTCTTTTCTCTTCAATCTCCCATCTTTGTTGTTCAAGCTCTTTTTTCCCCTCGGTCACGCCAGTAGATTTTTCTCTGTCTTCAATTGAGCTTATTTCTCTTTCAATGTCATTCTCTTTA
This sequence comes from uncultured Candidatus Saccharibacteria bacterium, assembly GCA_964518135.1. Taxonomy (GTDB): domain Bacteria; phylum Patescibacteriota; class Minisyncoccia; order Minisyncoccales; family 2-12-FULL-40-12; genus 2-12-FULL-40-12. The sequence continues at coordinate 24,685 of CAZFEY010000001.1, read as the reverse complement.
CTCGAAACGCTGTCTAGTTTCGCTTGGAGTTGAGATTCTCTCTCCAAAATGGCATTAATCTCTATCTCTAGGGGAGATTTTTTCTCTTTTAACCTTTGTAATTCTTTTTCTAATTCTATTTTCTCATTTTCTATTTTAATTTCTTCTTGTTTGTCAGCGATTGCCCTTTTTCTCTCTAGGATTTCCTCTTCGTTAGTCAAAAGTCTATTATACCTTAAACTAACCTCTCTTTTTTGGTCCTTTACTTTACCGATTTCTGCCTCCCATTCCCACCTTTCTTTCTCTACTCTCCTTCTCTTCTCTTCAATTTCCCATCTTTGTTGTTCAAGTTTCTTCTTCTCTTCTGTGTCGGCCGATTTTTCCTTAGCTTCAATTGTTTTTACTTCTCTTTCAACCTCATCTTCTCTTTTCGAGACTTCATTCAAATTTTCCTGCAATTGAGATTCTCGCTTGGCAAGCTGGTTTATTTCTGTTTCTAGCGGAACTCTTCTGCTCAAAATATCTTGAAGCCCTTTTTCTAATAATATTTTTTCTTCTTCTAATTGCAGTATTTCCCTTTCCCTGATGCGTCTTGCTTCTTTGGCCGCGAGTATCGCTTCTTCTCTTTGTCGTATTGCTACGATCTCTTTTTTTCGGGCTTCTTCTATTTGTTTTAATTTTTCTTTTTCTGCATTTCTCTGTTTTTTTTCTTCTTCGAGACGCCTTTCTTCAGCGGCCTTCCGTTCGGCTATTTCTTTTTTTCTTTGTTCTTCTTGGATTTTTACGTTTGTTTTCGCTATAACATCTGATTCTTCTTTCCTCCTATCCGCCTCAAATTTTTTAATAGCTTCTTCTCCATCATTGATCACTTTTTTTTCGTCAATTTTTTTAGTTTGCGTCGGTAAAGTTTTCTTTATGGTTTGAGCGGCAATCTTTTTACGTTCTTCCTCGGCCCTTTTCTGTTCTGTTATTTTTCTTGCCATTTCTCTTTCTCGAGTAGCTAGGTCGTTCTTGTCAGATATTTTTTGGGCAGCCAAAATATCAGCCTGCATTGTTTTTATCTCGGCCTTCTTAAGAATATCTTGGTTATCCGTTTGTTGTTGGCCTTGTACCATACTTTCTAATTTTTAAAACTGAATTTTATCTCTTTGCTGATTTTTCCGGAGCAAGATTGATTCTTCCCTGCTCGTCTATACTTATGACCTTTACCGGTATAACATCTCCTACCTTGGCGAGCTCGTTTATTTTTTTTGCCCTATTTGTTGATAATTGAGATATATGTATTAATCCTTCTTGATTGGGCAGTATTTCTACAAATGCGCCAAAGTCTATCAAGCGTTTTACCTTGCCATTAAAAGTTTCTCCGATTTGCACTTCTCTGGTTATTCCTTCGATTATGTCAGCGGCTTTTTGCGCACCCTCTTGGTTTTCTGATGTAATAAAAACCAATCCGGATTGGTCAATATCTATTGCGGCTCCGGTGTTCGCTATAATTTCATTGATTACCTTGCCCCCGGGTCCTATTACTTCTCTAATTTTTTCTGGGTTGATTTTAATTGTTATTATGCGGGGAGCGTAGGGGGAGAGATTTTCTCTGGGTTTTGCGAGCGTTTTTTCTATTTCGTCTAGAATCTGCGCTCTTATTTTTTGACCAAGACTTAAAGCCTCTTTAAATATATTGTGGCTGATTCCCTTTATTTTAACATCCATTTGAATAGCTGTGATGCCGTTTCTTGTGCCAGCGATTTTAAAATCCATATCGCCATAGTGATCTTCTGGCCCTTGGATATCTGCTAAAATTTTATATTTTTTATTGGGGTTATCAACAATAGAAGATTGATCAGTCATTAACCCAATGGCGATGCCGGTGGCGGGTCCTTTAATAGGTACGCCCGCATCCATTAATGCGAGAGAAGAAGAAGAAACAGCAGCCATAGAGCTAGAACCATTAGAGGAGAGTATTTCAGATACTACTCTGATGGTGTAGGGAAATTCCTCAAAAGAAGGAATAAGAGGAAGCAAAGCTTTTTCAGCGAGCATGCCATGTCCAATTTCTCTTCTACCAGGTCCCCTCATTGGTTTTATCTCTCCTACGGAATAAGGAGGGAAATTATAATGGTGCATAAAACGTTTTTTACCAACTATTTCCATTCCTTCTAAAAGCTGCTGGTCGCCAGGCGATCCTAAAGTTAAAATAGACAAACTTTTAGTCTGCCCTCTTTCGAAAAGGCCGGAGCCATGAGTTCTTGGGAGTAATCCTGCCTCGACATGAAGCTGTCTAATTTCGTCAATTTTTCTGCCGTCGGGCCTTTTTCCGTTCTGGACTATATTGTTATGTATTATTTTTTCGATTTCGTCATCTACCAAAGCCAATGCACTTTTGATTTTATAAGGATCTTTTTCTCCGATAATGGTAGAAACTTCTTGCTTGATTTCATCAACACTGGCAATCCTTTTCGCCTTATTGGTTTGGTATAGCGCTTCCTCTAATCTATCCTTTATAATGTATCGCACTTCTTCTTCTAGCTCCGTATCTTTTTGTTTTTCTTGGATGGTAACTTTCGTTTTCCCTACTGTTTCCATAATTTCTTTTTGAAAATCAATAGCTTGTTTTAAATAAGGAATAGCAAATTCGAAAGCGCCAGAAAGCAATTCTTCTGATGTTTCATCAAATCCACCCTCGATCATATTTGTTAAGATTTCTCCTTTTTGCTCTACCCCCGTAAGAACTAAATCGAATTGGCTTTGTTCTCTTTGTTGATAGGTTGGATTTATGACGAACCGATCGTCGATTCTTGCCACTCTGACAGATGATATTGGCCCAGACCAGGGAATATCAGATATCGAAAGAGAGAGAGATGCACCAATAATACCTATTATGTCTGGATCATTCTCTGCGTCCCAAGAAAGACAAGTTAGGAGTACTTGGACTTCGCGATTAAGATTTTTTGGAAACAGCGGCCTGATTGGGCGATCGATCAGTCTCGATACCAATATTGCTTCGTCTGAAGGTTTTCCTTCTCTCTTCATAAATCTTCCACCCCTAATTTTTCCGGCAGCATAGTATCTTTCTTCGTAATCAACAATCAAGGGGAAGAAATCAAGATTTTCTTTTTCTAATTTTGACATTACGCAAGTAGCTAGAATCAAGGTATCGCCGTATCTTATTAATAAAGAACCATTGGCTTGTTCGGCGAGATTTTTAATTTCAACCACGAGTTCGCGTTCACCCAGTTTTAATTTGAATTTTTCCATTTTGGTTTCGGGTCAGTTTTTCTTATATTAATTTTGCCAATTTTGAGATTAAACAAATTGCGTTTTGCGTGTAAAAGATATTTATCCGTATTTTTTTCCATATCAATAAATTCATCAGCTATTTCCTTTAATCCTTTTGATGCTGATCTGTCGAAAGCAATAACTTCTACTCTTTTCCCCTGGTTTTTTAAGTATTCAACGAGAGATATAAAATCTCCATCTCCCGATGCCAGAACGATAGTATCAACGCTTGGAGCTATTCGTATGGCGTCAATTACAATACCAACGTCCCAGTCGGCTTTTTTTTGACCGCCAAAAAACTCTTGTAAATCGCGGATACGTGTTTCAATGCCGAGACTCACTAGCGCGTCAAAAAAAGGCCTTTCTTCGCCCGTTTTGGTTCTAACCACATAAGCAAAAGCCCTTATCAGGCTACGTCCGCCAATGGCGAATTTGAGAACTTCTTCAAAATTAACCCTAGACTGGTAAAGATTTTTAGCAGAATGATAAAGGTTTTGAATATCTATAAATACTCCAACTCTTTGTCCTAAATGTTTTATGATCACAAATAGATACTACCGATCACTATGAATAAACTTTAAAAACTAATGAATGTTCGTGATGACCGGCGGGTTATTTTTAGAATCGCACCAGAAAAAACAACGAAACGGTTGCTATTTTTTAAGACCAACTTTTTTTATAATACTATTATATCTTTTTTCGTCTTCTTCTTTCAAGACGCTCAAAAGCTTCCTTCTTCTTGATACCATTTTCAAAAGACCCCGCTTTGAATGAAAATCTTTTGCGTGGCTTTTAAGATGCAAAAGAAGCTTATCTATCTCCTCGGAAAGTAAAGCGATTTGCACCTCGGCAGATCCAGTGTCTTTCTCGTGGATTTTGTGTTTTGATATTATCTTTCCTTTTTCCTCGTTGCTTAGCATATATAATGTATGTTGTTTAACAGTAATACCTTAATTATCTCGACTTGATTATTGTATTGCGCCTAGGTTTGCCCCGTACGCTCTATGCCCCCACCAGGGCTCGAACCTGGACTCTTGAACTTAAGAGGTTCCTGCTTTACCAATTAAGCTATGGGGGCATGGAGGGTGCGGGGCCAATTGAGCTACGGGCGCGTTGTTTTTTAAGGAATAATAGGGCAGTTAATCGTAAACCAGTTATTCGGAATAATGCCGAACCATGACAATGTGTTAACAGCAGCCCAAGCGCCATAAACTATTAACAATCCAAGGCCCGTTGCTTTTAGTATTTCTCTTGATTTGATTAGGTTCTTAGGGTCCCCAAAGCTCATTATATATAAGAATCCTGACCATAATATCATTAGTCCAGCGATAGCAAGTACCACAGGGAATCCCCCAAAGGGATTACCAGGAACAAGCAAGAATGAGATAATGTTATTAAAGAGAATAAATATGTGGCAGAGTTGACAGGGTGGTTCGCCAATGTTACCGCAAGGCACTAAGCCAACTGGTTGTGCGTTAGCAATGTAGGGTAGGCCGATTATAAAAGACAATAAAATTATATTTAGGATTATCTTTTTCATCTTGCAATATGGATTATTCTTCTCGGATTATATATCATTTTACGATAAAAATAAATGTTTTCTCGCTACGCTCAAAAATAAATAATCGTACCCCCAAAAGGACTCCCCGCCTGCCTTGCCGTACCTCCACCAGGATTCGAACCCGGAACTCATGGTCCGAAGCCATGTATGATATCCGTTTCACTATGGAGGCAAATATGGCGGGCAGGGAACCCTCAATTTTCTCGTCCGAAGCGAGGCGCCTTGCCACGGGGGCATAAGATAATTTTGCTAGGAAATATTAACCGTTATGCTGTTTTTAAGCCTAACTCAAAAGATTGAAAAAATCAATTTTTAAGATAGAATGATTTTAATGGTAAAAATAGAAATACCGAAGGAAATAAAGAATATTATCCAAAAACTTCATAAAAGCGGATATGGTGCCTATGTTGTAGGAGGGTGTGTTAGGGATATTTTACGAGGAGCAGATCCCGAGGATTGGGACATAACTACCGATGCTAAGCCAGAAGAGATACAAAAGATATTCCCAGATAGTTTTTGTGAAAATAAATTTCTTACGGTAACAGTTCAAACTGGCAGCAAAAAAGTTTCACTGAAAGAAGTTGAAATTACTACCTTCCGAAAAGAAGCGAAATACACGGACAAGCGCCATCCAGACAACATCGGTTTTGCTAAAAATCTTGAAGAAGATTTAGCTAGGCGCGATTTTACAGTAAACGCAATAGCGTTAGGCCTTGAAGCGCGAAGCTTAAAGCTTAAAGCACCGACAAAAAAAGATTCAGATTTTAAGCTTCAAGATTTAGGTTTTAAGGTCGTAGATCTTTTTAATGGGCAGGAAGATTTACAACAAAAGCTGATTAGAGCCGTTGGAAATCCCAGAGAAAGGTTTTCAGAAGACGCTTTGAGAATGATGAGGGCTGTTCGTTTTGCGACCACAATGGGTTGGAACATAGAAAATGAAACGGCCAAAGCCATTAAGGAAAACTCTGATTTGATTAGGTATATTTCGCAAGAAAGAATAAGAGACGAGTTTTCGAAAATTATAATGTCAGAAAGTGCAATGGGCGGGATAGAGTTGTTAAGAGAACTTTCGCTCTTGAAACATATCTTGCCAGAACTTGAAGAGGGTTATAATATTGGTCAGAATAAACATCATATATACTCTTGTTATGAGCATAATATGAGGGCGCTCGACTTTGCCGCAAAGAAAAATTTTAACAAGAACGTAAGAATAGCCTCTTTGTTGCACGATATTGCAAAGCCAAGAGTTAAGCATGGCGAAGGGTCAGATTCAACTTTTTATGGGCACGAAATTGTCGGGGCCAAAATGGCTCGTCAGATTCTAGATCGTCTTAGATTTTCCAATAAAGACATTGAGAAAATAACAAAACTAGTTCGTTATCACCTATTTTATTATAATGTGGACGAGGTTGGAGAGTCGTCTGTGCGCAGGCTGGTTCGTCAGGTAGGAATAGAAAATATGGAAGAACTTTTGCAATTAAGAATGGCAGATAGAATTGGTTCTGGCGTTCCCAAGGCCGAACCATACAAATTAAGACATCTTAAATATATCATTGATAAAGTCTCGCAAGACCCGATTTCGGCAAAAATGCTGAAGGTTTCAGGGAATGATGTTATGAAAATTCTGAAAATGAAACCAGGACCGAAAGTTGGACAAATTTTGGATATTTTATTGGGGATTATCTTGGAAGATCCAAAAAACAACAAAAAAGCGTTTTTAAAAAAAGAAACTGAAAAGCTAGGTAAGTTGTCCGATAAAGAATTAACGTCTTTAGTTAAAAAATCTAGGAAAGACAAAGAACAATTGATAGTAAAAAAGGATGAGATGACGAAGAAAAAGTATTGGGTGAGTTAGGGGGGAGCTTCAAGGATTTTATATTTGGGGATACGCCCTGTCCCGCCAGCGCGGGACAAGCTCGGTTCCTCGGCAAATTTCCGCTTCGCGGAACCATGCAATTTGCCTGCGGATGTTCCCCAAGCAATAAAATCCCTTGCTCTTGAGGATTTGTTTTGTTGAAGGTTGCGGATTGTCCCAAAATCCATATTATCTTGTCTGGGGGAGTTTTTCGGGGTGTGGTATAACGGTATTACGCTGGCTTCGGCCTCGTCCGCCATAAGCCTGATACGGGGTATAGTACAGTGGTAGTATACACGATTCGGGTTCGTGTGACCCCAGTTCGAATCTGGGTACCCCGACAAAATAAGGCGACGGTAGGTGAAAGTCAGTAATTCGGGTTCCCTGCCCGCCATCGCCTAAAGCGATAGTGATAGGCAGGCGGGAATTCCCGGCACCCCGACATATATATAGTAGGGCCTGTAGTTAAATGGCAGAACGGCGCATTCGTCCCGATTTATAAATTTTTTAAAATGTTTTATACATACATTTTAAAATCTGAGAAAAATAATTCATTTTATATCGGTAGTTGTGAAGATTTGGAAATAAGAATTAGCTTACATAACAAAGGCCTAGTTAAATCTACGAAAAGATATATTCCCTGGGAAATTGTGCATAAAGAAGAGTATAGATTATTAAAAGATGCCAAAGAAAGAGAGTTGCAGATTAAATCTTGGAAAAAGAGACGTGCGATCGAAGGATTAATTTCAAAAAATTTATAAATACGAGGATCCTCGACAGTTCTGGCGGGCCCATGGTCCAGCGGTAAGACGTCGCATTCGCATTGCGGAAACGGCGGTTCGAGTCCGCCTGGGTCCACCAGAACTGTCGGGACATTAATCAGTCGCCAGTTCGATTCTGGCTAGGTCCATCAAGATTAAATATGTTTAACTACAACTAAAATATATGCTTCATAACTATAGGATTAAAACTTGGTCTGGGTTTGTATATGAAGTTTCATTCTTTTAGACCGTAGGGTAGATTTTGAATTAGTTTGTTTCTGCCCTATCAGGCGGTTTTTTATTTGAAAAAACAAACTTATTTATTATCAACTAAATTATTTATTTTTATGTTTCAATTTCCTGAAAAATCATTCAAAAAAATTCTTATTGCTCTTGCGATTTATCTTACTTCTTTGTTTGCGGCAAATACTTTGGGGTTGAAAATAATGCCATTTTTGTTCGGTTCTCATTTGTCTGTGGCTGTATTTTCTTTTCCGGTTGTTTTTTTGATGACAGATGTTATTGGAGAAGTTTATGGAAAGAAAACTGCAAAGTTTTTTGTTTTAGCCGGTTTTATCAGTACGGCATTGTTTATTGTTTATTCTCTTCTTTCGATTGCGCTACCATGGTCTGCTGACGGTGAATGGGTAAAAGAAGGATATAATCAGGTCTTTGGTGTTTCTGTTCGTATTGCCGTAGCTTCTTTGGCTGCATTCCTAATTGCAGAATATCAAGATGTATTTTCGTTTTTCTTTTTGCGAGAAAAAATGGGCGTGAAATTTTTCTGGTTAAGATCAATGCTTTCTAATCTTTGGTCGCAATTTCTAGATACGGTAATTTTTATGGTAATAGCGTTTGCGGGAGTGTATTCAACGCCTACGCTCATAAGCATTATTATTACTTGGTGGCTTTATAAGGTAGCAATGGGAGCTGTTTATACTCCTTTGTCTTATGTCGGCATTTATTTTCTTCGAGACCGTAATTAAACATTAATCGTGTCAAATAGCGTATTGGATTGTTTTTGCGCTAGCCTTTGGTATGATTTGTGTTAGTAACTTTAACGTCTAAAAGAGGTGCGCCAGTGGCAAAAAATAGAAAAAACAGAAAAGAAGACCATTTCCCCAATGAGAAGGGTAGTCCCGAAGCCGCCAGAGATCATTTGCTGCGCTGCAGAGAAACGCTACTTCGTCTGTGCGACGTCCTCAATAGGGGCTCCTTGGACCTCGAAAGTTATAGGGCATTTACGGAGTTCTTTGTGTGGGGTAATTATCCTGCGATCAGAAAGGTTCTGGAGGAGGATGCTGTGCTATGCAGGTTGATAACGGGCAGCTCTTTTGTTGACGACAGCAACAAGAGAAAGCGCGAAGAAGTGGTGAAGAAAATCGTTGTCTCTATGCTGATGGCAGAGGTCGCAAGAAGCATAGAAGAGAGATTTGATCAAGGGGATGAAGAGTTGTTAAAATTCAAAGATTCTCTCGATGGTCCAATCGATGCAAGATTGTTGGACGACGGATGATCTTGCCAAGAGCGCGACTTTAAGAACGGCAGAAATGCCGTTTTTTTTATCTTGCGTTGTGTTATTATTTTATAATATAGATAAAGTTTCGAGATTGAGATTTGTTTTGTGTTCGTGGTCAAATCTTTAGATAGGTATTAATTAATAATCTTTAAAATGGCCTTTGGGCGGATTTTTCAAACAAAAGAAGAAAGGCGAATCGCTAAAATGGAGAAAGAGAAAAGGGAACGTTCAAAAAAAGTCCAAGAGCTCAACGAATGGCTTTTTCTGATTCCATACTCTGCCAAAAAAACCACTATTCCGCAGTTGGCTCCTTTGCATAGATACTTATTACGAAAATCAGTTGCGTATTACCGTTGGCATCTGAATCCTTACGCCCAGATTACCCACTGGCTTTCTTTATTTGGAACATTATTTTTGTTGATTCTGGTATTGTTTTCCTCTATTCCTTTTTTAGTCAAGGCCGAAGCAAAAGTTTGGGACGGTGAAGGATTAACAGAAAACTGGTCAGATGATCTTAACTGGTTGCCAGATGGCGCCCCAGCCGCTGGAGACACAGTAACTTTTAACAGCACCAATGATAAAAATGTCACCATTGACAATCTCGGCACTTGGGGATCAGCTGGAGAATCATTAACTATTACGGGCGACGCGGGTGCCACAGACGGATATGACGGCTCAATATCTTTGACGGTGGCAATACCGGGTATGGGAGCTTTCGCGATGGCTGGTGCCAACAGCATCGCTGCTTTTTCTGATGGGGGTAATGCTATCACGGCTAGTTCGTTAAGTGTGGCAGGAGGAACATTTACAAGTACTGGGAATACAGAGACCACTGGCAATGTTGATTTATCTGGAGGAGGATTGAGTGTGGCTGTAAACCTTATTGTCGGTGGTAATTTTACCCAATCCGGCGGAACTTACAATGTCTTAGAAGTATTCGGCAACAGATTGAGCGTTACTGGTAATGTTGATTTGACTAGCGGGATCTTCAACGATCCCAGCGTACTAACTATTTCAGGGAATTTTACTTTGAATGGCGCCACATATAATGTAGGCGGTACCATAGCATTATCTGGCAGTTGGGCTTTTACGAGTGGTTCTTTTAATGGAGCAAATCCTTCGGTGACTTTTAACGACAGTGGCAAGGTGTCAACAATCTCTGGCTCTACGACATTCGAAAACTTTACTTCTATAACCGCTGCCAAACAAATTACCTTCACCGATGGTACAACCCAGACTATTACCAATCTTCTTTTAACTGGAGGTGCCGGCGCCAACCAAATTGTCTTAAGGAGTACTACGCCAGGAAGTCAATGGGAGGTAGATGTTGTCGCTGCCGCATCTGTCTCGGTTACATACGTAGACGTTAAAGATTCTAACAGTATTAATGGTGGAACCGTTACGGCTATTACCTCAACTAACTCTGACAATAATACCAATTGGCTTTTTCAGATAGACATTACTGTATTTAATAATAGCGGAGATAATTTAAATGACACGACAATAGCGATAAATGGGGGTTTACCCACTAGCTTGGTGCCAGCAACATCCGATATATTGGCAGGCGCCAACATTACCTTTACAATGCAGCATTATTTTAGCGATGGCGATATTATTACTTTTTACTCGGGCGGCGCTGGCGAAGATGTGGCTATAGTTACTGTTGCAACGACTACCACAAACATAGCTGATTTTACAGTTTCCAGCCTTGATACTGTTACTGCCAGACATGAAACAGCGGGGCCAATAACAAATGCAGATTTTTCTACTGGCGAAGGCGGGCTAGCAGTTCCTTTTTCGGTGGCTGGTAGCGATCTAACATTAGATGCGGGAGTTGATTTTATTGTCTGGACGAATAAAACTTATACCCCGGGCGGTAACTTAATTTCTGACGATGTTACTATCCAGGCCGGCGCAAATTTTAACGCTGAAACTTATACTGCTACTCTTTCAGGAAACTGGTCTAATTCCGGTACCTTTACTCCCGGTTCAAGCACAGTTGAATTCAATGGTACAGAAATCGCAGTATACACCTTAAATAACGGTTCAAGTTCTTTTTGGCATCTTACCATAAATCTTAGCGGAGCAGGTGGAAGTATAGCTCTCGATACCAATAATCTCGATGTAGATGGCAACTTCCGTCTCCAGGATGGAACCTTTAACGCTAACGCTCTAAACCAAAATTACGCAGGTGGCTTTACTTTGGATTTGGGTACTGGTTATACCAAAGGAGGTGCTTTAACCTTTGATGGAGCGACAGATACTGCGATTTATACCGATTCCACGGCCGCGACACAAAATATTGGGACCGTTGTTATCGGTGGCGGAGCAGGGAAAAAGATTACTCTTGCGTCTAATATGACCGTGGACACAATGTTGATTGATGCCGACAACACTCTCGATTTAGGTTCGAATAGTTATGTTTTAGATTTAAAAGATGTGTTTTTAGTGCCCCTGCCAGGGCATCCAGCCGAGAGGGATTCGCTGCGTGTTGACGGAACCCTTACTCCCGGAACCTCCACGGTGAAGTATTCAGCGGTTTTTGGAGGGGGCAATATGCTAGTTACCAATACCACCTACAATTCTCTTCAGGTTTCTGGCGCCGAGACTTATGTATTATTGGGCAATTTAACAGGCGCCAACGCTTTAACCGGAAATATAACCATAGATAATGTTTCAACTTTGAGCGCTGATGTCGTTCAAAACTACGGAATTACTTTAGCTGGCAATTGGGATAATAATTGGGTTTTTACTCCCGGAAGTGGCACAGTTACCTTCAACGCCGCAGCTGGAACTCAAACCATAGACAACGGTCCAAATAGTAGTTTTTATAACCTTACTTTAAGCAACGCTGGAATTAAACAACTTGACACCAACTTATTAGATGTAGATGGGACTTTTTCGCTTCAAGGAGGAACTTTCGATGCTAATGGATTGAGCCAAGTTTTTTCTGGCGATGTTGAGCTTTTAGCCAACACTACTTACACTAAGGGCGGAACAGTTACCTTTAATCATGGTCTCGGGATAACCTATACTGATTCCAATGACACAAAACAAAACATAGGGACGGTTAGGTTGTTGTCCGCCGCCGCCGCCCCTCCAGACAATCAGCTTACTTTACTATCCAGTATGACCGTGGATACGATGACTATCAACATAGACAATGTTTTAGATTTAAATTCTAATAACTACACCTTAGATTTACAAGGTGTTCTTACGGCTGCTGTTCATGGGGATGGGGTCGGGGATTCACTAATCGTAATAGGTACTCTTACGCCGGGTACTTCCACGGTGAAATATTCCGGAGTTATCGTAGGCAACAATATCGAGGTTACTACTACGACTTATAACTCTTTGCAGTTTTCTGGAGCTGAAACCTATGAACTTTTAGGTAATCTTACGGGCGGCAATGCTTTGACTGGAAGTTTAACAATTGATAGTGGCGCTACCTTAGACGCTGTTGATGGTCAAAACTACAACATTACTTTGGCTGGTAATTGGTCTAATGCCGGAACATTTACCCCAAGGTCTAATACTGTTACTTTTAATGCCGGAGTTGGAACTCAAGATTTGAATTCCGGAGGAGTGGGCGCTGGCAAATCTTTTAATGGTCTTACTCACTCTGGCGATGGAACATTGAGACTCATTACGAATGCGGTTGACATAGATGGTGGTTTTATTAATTCGGCAGGCATATTTAATGCTAACGGGCAGGATATGTATGTTGGTGGTGGTAGCGGTTGGGCAAATTCAGCTATTTTCACCCATGGCAACAATACAGTTGTTTTTGATTATCCCGGCGCTCCTCCGCCCTTTCCACTCCTAGACCCTGGAGCAAGCGCTTTTTGGAATCTAACCATAGATTATACAGGAGGCGGGATGTTAACTCTTGCCAACAGTCCTCTTGATGTGGATGGCAATTTTCGCCTTCAGGCAGGTACCTTTAATACTAACGCTTTAGACCAAAACTACGCTGGCAGTTTTACTCTTGATGCAGACACTACTTATACCAAAGGCGGAACTCTAACTTTTGATGGAGCAACAGATACGGCAATTTATACGGACTCAACAGCTGTAAAACAAGATATCGGAGAGGTTATTATTGGGGGTGGCGTTGGAAAGGAAATTACATTGGCTTCTTCGATGACCGTGAATTCCTTAGATGTTAGCACTACCTTAAATCTAGGTGTAGGTAGCTATACTTTAAATTTAGCAGGCGGATCTAGTGGTATTTGGGCTGACCCTGCAGAAATCGCACACGTACTAAGAGTAACCGGGACTCTTAATCCTGGCACCTCTACGGTACAATATTCAGGAGTGAATGGCGCTATAAATATAACCGTTACCATTACGCCCTATAGTAGCTTACAACTTTCTGGCGCTGAAACTTATATTTTAGAAGGTAATCATACTGGCGCAAATGCTTTAACGGGAAGCTTAACCATTGATAACGGCGCTACCCTAGATGCTGTTTTTGGTGGTGATTATAATATTACTCTGGCCGGTAATTGGGATAATAATGGAACATTTACTCCAAGAGAGGGTCTTGTTACTTTTAGCGCTGCCGCCGGCACCCAAGCCCTGGACTCCGGAGGAGTAGGAGCGGGATTCCTTTTCAATCATCTAACCCACTCCGGAGCCGGAATCCTACAATTAACCAACAATGCTTTAGATGTTGATGGAAATTTTTTACAATCAGCTGGTACTTTTGACACCAATGCTTTGAGCCAGAATTATGCCGGCAACTTTACTTTAGACGCAGGCACTACCTACACTAAAGGAGGAACTTTAACTTTTGATGGAGTCGAAGACAATAACTACACCGACTCCACAGCGGTTAAGCAAAATATTGGAGCAGTAGTTATTGGCGGAGGAGCAGGAAATGAGCTGACCTTGGCTTCCTCAATGACTGCGGACATAATGACCGTTAATGCTAACAATACGTTGGATCTCGCCTCTAATGGGTACATATTGAACCTTGCCAATGCCGGAGCCGTAGCAACAGTTTTAACTGTTAATGGCACTTTGACTCCTGGAACTAATTCCACTGTTCAGTATTCAGCAACGAATGCTGCGGGAAATATTAATGTTACAACCACCACCTATAATTCAATTCAGTTTTCCGGAGCTGAAACATATGTTCCGGTGGGAAATCTGACCGGAGCCAATGCTTTAACTGGCAGTCTAACAATAGATGCCGCCGCAAATCTTAATGCCGATGGTAAAAATATCACTTTGGGTAGTAATTGGACTAAGAATGGAATATTTTCTCATAGCAATAACACAGTTACCTTTAATGATGCGACCCAAACCTCAACCATCAGTGGTAACTCTACTTTTTGGAATTTTAGCTGCACGACACCGGGCAAAACTTTGGCTTTCCAATCAGACTCCACTCAAACAATTACAAGCCCGGCTAGTTGGGAAATTGCTGGAGCGGCTGGAAACAATATTAACCTTGAGAGAGCAGGAGGAGCCGGAGCTGACCAATGGAATATTAATCCTGCTGCTTGGAATGTTGATTTCGTGAACGTTGGGAATTCGGTTAACCAAGCGGCTCTGCCGATTGATCCAGTTCATTTTGTAGATAATGGCAATAACATTAATTGGTTCCCAGCTGCGGTGATGACCTGGTGCGTCAAAGAAAATGCTTTTATACCTCAAGGAGAATGGACAAGCGCAAGGTGTGATGTCCCTGGAGGTGGTGGAGGGCCGGTAAATCAATGGTGTGAGAAAGAACAACAATTTATACCTCAAGACGAATGGACCGAGGAAAGATGCGCGCCTGACGGAACTCTTTGGTGCGAAGCCGAGCAGCAATTCATACCCGAAGAAGAATGGAGCGTTGATAGATGCGTCCCTCCGCCATTAACAGTATGGTGCGAAGACGAACAAAGGTTTATACCTCAAGACGAATGGACCGAGGAGAGATGCGTGCCCGAAGGCGCTAAGTGGTGTGAGTTTGAACAGCATTTTATTCCAGAGCAAGATTGGACAGAAGAACGTTGTACTCCCCCGGGCACCAAATGGTGCGGAGCGGAAAAACAATACATACCGATAGAACAGTGGACCGAAGGAAGGTGTATAACTCCTATTCTTAAGTGGTGCATGAAAGAAAGGCAGTATATACCAGAACAAGATTGGACCGAAAGGAGATGTGTTACCGACGGAGCGAGATGGTGCGAAGTTGAACAAAGATATATGCCAGAAGAAGAGTGGACGGTGGACAGATGTGTTCCTCCGGGTACTCAATGGTGTGAGATCGAACAAGAATATATTTCCATAGAAGAATGGACCGAGGAGAGATGCGTGCCAGCAGTTCCAGAAGAGGAAGAAGAGCAGAAAGGTATTATTGATATTGTCCGTGGCTGGTTAAATAGTCCCGCAGCAGAGGATACTGCCAAGGCAATTGCAATGACTGGATTGATTGTGAGTGGGTTGGGATTAATTGGGTTTATACCGATTTCACCGGCTAATTGGGGCTTGCAACTTCTAAGATTACTGTCATCGCTTATGATTGCGTTTGGATTAAAGCGTAAGAGCAAAGGTTGGGGTACCGTTTATGACTCAATCACAAAACAGCCATTAGACCCAGCCTATGTAATGTTACAGAACGAAAAAGGCGAGGAGGTAACCACGTCGATTACTGATTTGGATGGTCGGTATGGATTTTTGGCAGAACCTGGTAAATACACCATGGTAGCCAATAAAACCCACTATAAATTCCCATCAAAAGCACTTTACGGCAGAAGCAACGATGAAATATATAGTAATCTTTATTTTGGTGGCGAAGTTGAGGTGGGTGAAAAAGGAGACGTTGTCGCGAGAGACATTCCGTTAGATAGAGAAAAGTTCGACTGGAATGAATTTGCCAAAAAGCAAAAGAATTTGATGAAACTTTATTCTCAAACAGAAATTACTTTTAGGCAGTTGGCAGATATTTTATTTGTTGTTGGTTTTGCCTCGGCAATAGTAAGCGTTCTTTTGGCTCCCGAGCGCGCAAACCTGATCGTGGTTCTTTTGTATATGCTTTTGGGCGTGCTTATATCTTTAAATATCAAAACAAGAACCTTTGGAACTTTATCGGAAAAAGATACCGGACTTCCCTTGTCATTTGCGATATTAAGAATATTTAATGCCGATGTTGACAAAGAGATGGTAAAAAGAGTCGCTAATCAATATGGAAGATATTATATTCTTGTTCCGCCAGGCAAATATTACCTTAAGATCGAAAAGAAAAATGACGACGGCTCTTATTCCCACATCTTTACTTCGAAAGTCATGAATGTTAAATCGGGAGTCATTCAGAATAGATTCGCGATTTAGTTGTGTTATGAATGGAAAAGAAATTGGTATTCTGGGCGAAAAAATTGCTTTGGATTATCTTCAAGGTAAGGGATATAAAATTTTAGATAAAAATTTTAAGGTTGGTTTTTTGGCCGGTCCTCAAACCGGGGAAATTGACATCGTCTGTAAAAAAGATGATGTCATTAATTTTGTTGAGGTAAAAACCTCTTTTACTAACAGGGAAAATGTTTTCTTTCCAGAAGATAGAGTTGATTTGATAAAGAGAAAAAAAATCGCAAAAGCCGCCGAGTGCTGGTTAATACAAAACAAAATTGCGTTAGATAATCCTTGGCAAATTGATATTATTGCGATTGAGCTTGACGATAATCAAAAACAGCAAGAGATCTCTTTTTTCGAAAATGCCGATGCTTACCAGTAGGCTTGACATCAATTAATAAAGTGTGCTATAATTAATATAGTAACCTAAATCTAAATAAGGAGGCGCGATAACAATGAAAAGTATCGTGCTAGTATTGGTCGTGATTATTGTAATCATGATTATGGCTTGTCCCGCCAGGGCCGACGGAGAAGAATCGGCCGAGGAATCGACGTCCGAGACGATCCAGGAATCGGTTCAGGTTTCCACTTCGGAGGATGGAATCAACTCGCAGCTCTTGGGGCAAATTCAGGCGCTTACTGACCAGGTAGGTCAGTTAAGCGACGAGCTCGCGCTTTTGCGCGCAGATCGTAATCAGCCAGAAGCAATCCGTGTCGTCGGCGTGATGCCGGTAGAGGGAGTAGAAATTCCCGGAGTCGGTAAAGACGTTCTGTATGCGATGTTGGTGACAGCGCTGTATAACGCGGGTATGGATATAGTCATTGCTAAATCGATGGAGGATAGGTTTCTTGGAAATGTTCAACGTCAAGAAGATTTGATCAGAGAAGGTTTTATTGATCCTGTCGCTGCTCCTAGAATGGGACATCTGCGACCGGTGACTCATACTTTCTCGGCAACAGTCACCCTTTATGAGGCAAGCGAGAACGATCCTCAATTTGGACCAATTACCTTTGAGATTCAGGGCGTGAGAATGCGCCACGCTTCTATCAGAATAGATTTTGCCTTAGAGGAAATCTATTCTGGCGATGTTGAAAAAGCATTCTACGTAGAGGCAGCGGTTCAGGAGCGTACAGGTCCTGTATTGGGCGATGCGAGCTATGATATCCGTAGTATCTGGATGATAGCTTTCGATGACGCTCTGTCGCAGATGGTGGAATATCTTTCCACAGCCTCCGTGCCCGCTAGAGAATAACCTCTTGTTCGGCCAGTAAAAAAGCTCTCCCTTTAAAAGGAGGCTTTTTAATTTGCGCCAGTTGACAGGTAGTTACTTGTTTAATAAGATGTTATTATAACAGTAGCTCATAAATAGAGAGCTATTTTTTTTGAAACGAAGTTTCAAAAAAAACAACGCAGAGATTTATTCTTTTTTTCGAACTTTGTCCCAAAAATAACAGGGAGATTATTCTTAAAAAAGATTTAATAATAAAACGAAAATTAGAAAATATGGAATTAGACATTAAAGCATTCATTTCTGCTATTGCGCAGATCGCAGAGGAAAAAGAAATTCCCACAGAGAAAATCATTGAAACAATTGAGTCGGCTTTGGCTGTGGCTTACAAAAAAGATTACGGCAAAAAAGGACAGATCGTAAAGGCAAAGATGAATATGGAAACTGGGGACGTTAAATTTTGGCAGGTGAAAATCGTGGTTGACGAATCAATGATTTATTCTGAAGAGGAACTCGAACAGATGTCCCAAGAATTAGATCAAGACGAAAGAATGGAAACAAGAGAAGAGGAGGAAGGAGTTGCTAAAAAGGTTAGGTTTAATCCCGAAAGACATATAATGCTAGACGAGGCAAAGAAAATTAATCCCAAAATTAAACCAGGAGAAGAATTGGAAAGTTCCCTAGAATCCAAAGGTAATTATGGTAGAATCGCTGCTCAAACGGCCAAACAGGTAATTCTGCAGAAAATAAAAGAAGCTGAAAGAGAAACTATTTTGGGTGAATATCGCTCTAAGGAAGGAGAAATAGTTTCCGGGATTGTACAGAGAATTGAAGGAAGAAATATATTTTTAGATATTGGAAAAACTTTAGGCATTTTGACCAAAGAAGAACAGGTTCCGGGAGAATTTTACAGACAAGGACAGCGATTGAAATTATTTTTGTTAAAAGCAGAAGAAAGCCCGAAAGGCCCCGTGATTTTCTTGTCCAGGGCTTATCCAAAACTTGTTTCAAAACTTTTCGAATTGGAAGTACCGGAAATTTCAGCCGGTCAAGTACAAATAAGAGCCATCGCAAGGGAGGCTGGATTTAGATCAAAAATAGCCGTGTTTTCTACAGAAGAAAGCATAGACCCAATTGGCTCCGCCGTTGGTCAGAGGGGAGCCAGGGTTACTGCCATAATAAGCGAATTGGGTGGAGAAAAAATAGACATCATTGAGTATTCGGACGATCCGGAAAAATTCATAGCTAATTCTATTGCCCCAGCCAAAGTTTTAGAGGTAAAAATCTTGCCAAGAAATAAGGCTTTGGTGATTGTGCCAGATGATCAGTTGTCCTTAGCTATTGGTAGAGATGGGCAGAACGTTCGTTTGGCCGCAAAATTAACTGGTTGGAAAATTGATGTAAGATCTGCAGAGCAGGCAGGAGACATAGAAGAAGAAATAGAGGAAGAGGAAGCAGAGAAAGAAAAAAAAGAAAAGATAGAAAAAGAAGAGAAGACCACAGAAAAGAAAAAAACCAAAAAAACTACAACCAAGAAAAAATCAGAGAAGAAAAAAGAAGATAAAGATAACAAAGAAGCCATAGCCGAGAAGTAATAAAAATTTTACCTGTATCAAATTTGCTGCTATATTAATTATATATTTACTATATGAATTTAATCCCTACGGTTATTGAAAAAGGCCAATACGGAGAAAGAGCTTACGATATTTATTCCAGGCTTTTAAAAGAAAGAATTATTTTTTTGGCAGGACCGGTTACAGATGTCTTGGCGAATTCAGTCATCGCTCAATTGCTTTTTCTCTCAAGTCAAGATCCTAATAAAGATATCAGACTGTATATTAATAGCCCGGGAGGGTCGGTAACAGCGGGATTGGCGGTTTATGATACGATGCAATATGTGAAACCAGATGTTTCAACGGTTTGCATAGGTATGGCAGCTTCCATGTCAGCCACCATATTGGCAGCTGGTCAAAAAGGTAAGCGCTTCGCCCTACCTAACTCTGAGATTCTTTTACATCAAGTTATGGGAGGGGCTACGGGAGCGGCAATAGAAATTGAAATTACGGCTAAGCAAATAGTTAAAATCAAAGAAAAACTCAATAAAATTCTGGCAAAACACACAAATCAGCCACTCGATAAGATTGAAAAAGATACTGACAGAGATTTTTATTTATCAGCACCAGAAGCTAAGGACTACGGGATCATTGATGAAGTTATTAAGATAAAATAATAGAAAATAGCAAGCATAGTGCGAAAGATGGCGGGGCTACTACCGGGTAGACTCCCCCGCCTTTTTTTGCTAAGATTTATTTATCGAAATTATCAAGTTGTTTTAATTAGTTTTTGGTATTAACATAATCAATTTTCTTAAATGTCAGATACCCAAACTCTAAAATTCACTCATGAATCCATTAATTTTGTCGTTTTTAGGCACGGCTTTTGTAATTGTGGGAGTCTTTGCCGGTTATTACGCTCGTCAAACACTAGCCAGAAGAGATCATCGCACAATAGAGGCGAAACTACAGAAGAAAATTCAGCTAACAAGAGAAGAAGCTGAATCTATTTTGGCTTCTGCCAAAGAAAAAGCCAGTAAGGTTCTAGAAGACACTAGAAAAGAGATAGACGTAAAAAGAGACGAATTTCTCAAAACAGAAAAAATCCTCACAGAAAGAGAGAGTCTTTTGGGCGAGAAGATAACCGGCTTTGAAAGAAAAGAAGTTGATTTCAATCAAAAAGTAGAGAAGCTAAAAGAAATCAAAGCCAACCTGGAGGGTGCTGAACAAAGGGTAGGGGCGAAGCTGGAAAAAATAGCTGGATTGTCCAAAAACGAAGCGAAAAAAGAATTATTTGAAAAAATAGAAGAAGACCACCAAAAAGACATCTTGGAAAGAATGAAAAAATTAGAAACGGCTGGAGCCGAAGCTTACGAAAAGAAATCAAAAGAATTGTTAGCAACAGCTATTCAAAGGTATTCTGCTCATCAGGCGCAGGAGCTTTCAACTACTACCATTAGCTTGCCGTCAGAGGAAATAAAAGGAAGAATAATCGGTAAGGAAGGAAGAAATATTAGAACTTTTGAAAAGTTGACCGGTGTGGAGTTAATGGTTGATGATACGCCAGAGACAGTTATTATTTCTTCTTTTGACCCAGTACGTCGCCAAGTAGCAAGGTTGGCCTTGGAGAAACTCATTAAAGACGGTCGAATTCAACCTGCCAGGATCGAAGATGTGGTTGTTTGGGCAGAGCAGGAAATAAATTCTCAAATGAAAGAAGCTGGCGAGCAAGCGGTTTACGAAATGGGTATTTTAGATCTTGACCCAAAATTAGTGCAGTTGCTTGGCAGACTACGCTTTCGCACAAGCTATGGCCAAAGCGTTTTGTTGCATTCTATGGAGGTGGGCTTCCTTGCCGGGGCTCTGGCGGCTGATCTTGGAGGAAACGTAAAGGTGGCTAAAAAAGCAGGACTTCTGCACGATATCGGAAAGGCAGTTGATCATCAGGTCGAAGGATCTCACCTTGAGATTGGAATGAAAATTTTAGAAAAGTTCCACGTTGAAGAGGATATAATCTTAGCAATGAGATCTCATCACGAAACATATCCCTACGGTAATCTAGAAGCAGTTCTCGTGCATGCAGCAGATGCAATTTCTGGAGCAAGGCCTGGCGCAAGGAAAGATACTGCTGAAAATTATCTAAAGAGACTGGGCGATTTGGAAGCCATTGCCAATTCTTTTTCGGGTGTTGATAAAAGTTATGCTATTCAAGCGGGGCGCGAAATCAGGATTTTTGTAAGGCCGGATGAAATTGATGATTACGCTGCCAAGAAAATGGCTCGAGAGATAGCTGACAGAATTCAAGATGAGTTGAAGTACCCGGGTGAAATAAAAGTTAATTTGATTCGAGAAAAGAAAATTATAGAATACGCCAGGTAGTAGAAATTCGACACCAGCGATTATGTTTCATTATGTTTACGTTTTGTCGAGTAGAAATTATTTAGATTTGTATATCGGCTATACTACCAAGTTAAAAGAACGGTTTTTAGAACATAATCGCGGATTGAATTTTTCAACAAAATCACATAGACCATGGCAGTTGATTCATTATGAGGCGTATCTTAACGATAAAGATGCTAAGCGTAGAGAAGAATATCTTAAAACGAACCAAGGGTCTAGATTGTTGAAGCGCACGTTGAAAGAACATTTCTACGAAAATAAGCTGAAAAATTAAGTTGAACTTTCACTACCTGGTACGCCAGGTAGCAGAAATCCTTGATATAACGAAAATGTTGGTTAAGGCAATAAAAACTCGCCCCTTGCTTCCTCCTCAAGACGATTTACTTTCTGTGATCAAAGAAAGTTTTTCTGGCTTGAGATTGAAAGAAGGATCAATAATCGCCATCACTTCAAAAGTGGTGGCTATTTGGGAGGGCAGGTGTATTAAAGTAGAAGACAAAGTAGACAAAGACGAACTGATTAAAAAAGAAGCGGATTTTTATTTACCTTCAGGGTTTAATAAATATGGTTTTCATATAACCATCAAAAAAAATACTTTAATCGCCTCTGCTGGTATAGATGAATCTAATGCCAACGGATATTATATTTTATGGCCCAAAGACCCACAAAAGTCTGCCAATAAAATTAGAGGTTTTCTGAAAAAAGAATTCGGGCTTTCTAGAATTGGCGTGGTGATCACAGATAGTCACGTTCAACCTTTAAGATGTGGAACGGTTGGAACGTCTATCTCTCATAGCGGTTTTAATGCCTTGAATAGCTATATTGGAAAACCAGATATTTTTGACAGAAAGTTAAAGGTAACTAACGCTGCGGTTGCCGAGGGAATCGCAGCTGCAGCTGTTTTGGCAATGGGAGAAGGCAAAGAACAGACTCCAATAGCTATTGTAAGCGATGTTCCATTCGTCAATTTCGTAGATCGTGATCCGACAAAAAAAGAGATCCAGAGATTAGCCATAAGCAAAGAAGAAGATATCTATTCACCGTTACTTAAGGCAGCTAAATGGAAAAAGGGCAAAGGAAATCGTACCGTACATATAAAAAAACGCGCCTAGGTGCATTTTTTTGTTGGAGCGGGATAGTGGTAGATGTTAGTCTCACCCGTAAGTTACGACCGAGGGAACCTATTTTAAACAAGGAGAATGGTTCTTTATACCAAAACTTTCTCCAGGAAAAGCAATGATCGGTAGTATTGCCTAGCTCTAATAAAAAACCGCCTTTTCGGCGATTTTTTGGGTCGGTCGTCCATAAAACATTAGAACCTAACGGTTTCAAGGAGTATTTATGAGAAATGAGGAAGGAATATCTGCTGTAGTGGTAATAGTATTTGTTAATGTGTCTAATATAAAATATTTATTCTCTATTTGGTTAAATTCAGCTCTATCAGTATTCTTGCTCAGTATTCTAAGGGAAAAATAAACACGACTCAATCTGATATCGACACCTTCAATCTCAAGACTAATTGATGGTTCAGAAACTAATTCGTCGTTACGACATTTCAGGTTTATTGGGTAGTTAAAATCATATTTATTTCCTTCGGGTATTAATCCTTCCCACGTTACGGCATTATCAATTTGCTTTAACTGTTTTGTGGGGAAATTGGTAACAATAAATCCATACAGTGCCGATTCAATAACATTAGGAGGATACTTATCGTACTCACACATTGGTTTTTTATAATTAATCCATATTTGTGTATCTTGGCTAGAGTTAATATTTTCTGTGTTAATATTCTGACTTTGTGGCAAGATATTGCCCGCAATACCAATTTCGGCAACCTCTCCAGTTGATAGGTTAACAATATAATAGCTTGAAGAAAAACCAAGTGAGTCTCCAAATGAGAATCTTACCACTACAAGATTAGGATCCCATTCCTTGCTGAGTCTATCGTTCAACAAAGCATCGTCAGGACAACCATAGAAGATTGTGTTTAAGTCAAGAATCTTTTTTTCTTCGTCGTCCATTATAAGATATATCTCGGAAAGACGCTTACAGTCACTTACAACCTTAACGGTTGCATTGTTATAGGAATACGAGTCAATAAGTTTTAATTCTGTATTTTCCGTGAGTTCATCATTTTGCTTTTTTCCCATACTTGAGACTTTTTCTTGAGGTGTTTTGATACTTTGTTCTATGCTCAAATTATCAATCTTGGAATAATATTTTAAAATGCTCGGCCCAATTATAAAAGCTAAAGCAACAACGATCAATAGAAATGCCCAATTAGTTTTACCTCGAGTAATGAATGGCATATTTTTAATTATTGATTAGAATTGAAAAATTGAAAGAAGAATAATCCTTATAACAAATAGAAAACCAGACATAATGATAAAAGCAACTACATACCAAAAAAAAGACTAAGGGGTTTTCTTGTTGTATACAATGAAATTGCGAAAACGATCAATAAAACAGAAAGGGCAGTAAATACATTAAAGCCAATAACGAATTCTGCAAAATTCCAAAATAGAATCGTAGACAAGATAGCTAAGCTTAATCTAAGCTGAATATCGGTTAATTTTGTTTTATATAATAAAATTAACACAATAAAGAATGCTGGAATCACGATATAGAAAAAATATTCCAGAGGCAATCTTGATCTGAAGAATACGGCAAATAATAAAGAAATACAAATGGCCCAACCTAATAAAAATAGAAGTTCTTTTCTTAGATTCATATTATTTAATATATACCAAAAAACCGCCCAAAAGGCGATCGGGTCCTAACTCTCCTTGCTGGGGTATCAGATTTAAGTTCAAAATTACTTGGAGCGGGTAAGGGGAGTCGGTCACTCATATCCGTCTGCTGACGGATTGCTCGACCCCGGCTCGTGCCGTCGCACTCCGCCTTTCGACTCCCATCATTAAAACACAAAACCCCCAACAAGTGGGGATTCTGTGTCTTAAGCGGGTAAGGGGAGTCGAACCCCTCTCAACAGGTTGGAAACCTGTGGTAATACCGTTATACGATACCCGCCTGCGCCCGCCATGGCGGGCTTCGGCGGGCAAGGCCCGCTAAATTCGCCTTGGCGTTTTATGTATTATATTTTCTAAATTCTATATTCTATCTTCTGTTTTTCCTATTCGGGGTGCCGAGAATCGAACTCGGACTGTACGCTCCCAAAGCGCACGTACTACCACTATACGACACCCCG